>CAINDV010000571.1 GCA_903847485.1 uncultured Verrucomicrobiota bacterium | reverse complement strand
CGCAAACCCTGCAAGTCGCGCGCGTCAGCGTCTGGCGCTGGAGCGAGGCGCGCACGAATCTTCGCTGCCTCGAATTGTATGAACTCAGCATGCACCGCCATTCCGCCGGGCTGGAGGTCACCGCGGCGGATTACCCCGACTACGTTGGCGCCGTGAACGGCAACGAGATCCTCGCCGCCGATCACGCGCCCACGGACCCGCGCACTCATGAATTTAAGGACAGTTACCTGTCGCCGCTGGGGATCACCTCCCTGCTGGACGTGCCGATCAATCTCAATGGCCAGGTGATCGGGGTGCTGTGCCATGAGCACGTCGGGCTGGCGCGTTTTTGGCATCCGGACGAAAAGATGTTTGCCATCTCGATGAGCAATCTGGTTTCTACGACCTTCGCTCACTGGGAACGCCGGCAGACCCAAGTGCAGTTGGACCAGGCGAATCAGCGGCTCATTGAAACCTCGCGCCTGGCCGGCATGGCCGAAGTGGCGACGGGCGTGCTGCACAACGTGGGCAACGTGCTCAATAGCGTGAACGTTTCCTGCACTCTGGTGCTGGAGCGGGTGCGGCAGTCGAAGGTGGCCAACCTGCCCAAGCTGGCGGCGATGATTCAGGCACAAGACGGCGGTCTGGGTGAGTTCCTCACGTTCGATCCCAAAGGCAAGCAAATCCCCGGCTACCTGTGCGCGCTGGCCCCGATCTTGGTGGAAGAACAGGCTTTTGCGCTCAAGGAGCTGCATTCCCTGCGCGACCGAATTGACCACATCAAGGAAATCGTCGCCATGCAGCAAAGCTATGCGCGGATTTCCGGCGTTACGGAAACCATTGCGATGGCGCAACTGGTAGAGGATGCAGTCAAACTCAACACCGGTGCCCTCGCCCGGCACGGGGTCCAAGTGGAGTGGCAGTTCGAGCCGGTGCCGCTCATCTGCACGGACAAGCACAAGGTGCTCCAAATCCTCTTGAACCTGATCCACAACGCCAAATACGCGTGCGACACAAGTCAGCGCGAACCCAAACTCGTGACCTTGCGGGTATTCAGCCCGCAAAAGGATCGGGTCGGTGTGCAGGTCACTGACAACGGTGTGGGCATCCCGCCAGAGAACCTCACGCGGATCTTCGCGCATGGCTTCACCACGCGCAAGAACGGCCACGGCTTTGGCCTCCACAGTGGCGCACTGGCCGCGCGCGAACTCGGCGGGTTTCTTCAGGCCGAAAGCGCCGGCCTGGGCCAGGGAGCCACCTTCACTTTAGAGTTACCTTTGAATCACCAAGCACCGTTATGACCAACACCGACATCAAACCCAATTACCGCATTCTGGTCATTGATGACAACGTGGCCATCCACGAAGATTTCCGTAAGATCCTGTCCGGGGCCAGAGAGAAACACTCCGATCTAAGGGAGGCGGAAGCCGCGCTCTTCGGTGAGCCAAAGGCGGAGCTGCCCACGATCAACTTTGAAGTGGATTCCGCCTATCAGGGGCAGGAGGGCCTGGACCGGGTGCGCCAGGCGCTGGCCGACGGAACGTCTTACGCGATGGCCTTCGTGGACGTCCGCATGCCGCCGGGTTGGGATGGCATTGAAACCATCCGCCATCTCTGGGAGGCGAACCCGGAGTTGCAGGTGGTCATCTGTACCGCCTACTCGGACTTTTGCTGGGATGAAATCCGACGGCTGCTGGGAGACAGCGCCAGCCTGGTGATCTTGAAGAAGCCGTTCGACAACGTCGAAGTGCTGCAACTAGCCCATACCTTGACCAAGAAGTGGCTGCTGACCCTGCAATCCCGGATTCACACGGAGGAGCTGGACTGGCTCGTGGGCGAGCGGAGCCACGAACTCCGGGAAGCCAACGTGCAACTGCGGAAGGAAATCGCCGAGCGGCAGCAGATTGAAGCCGCGCTCCGTCTCTCCGAGGAGCGCTTTGCCAAGGCGTTTCATGCCAGCCCCATTCCGCTGGCCATCCAGGCCCTCTCCGATCAGCACTACGTGGATGTCAACGAGAGCTTCATCTGCTTGTCCGGATACACCCGCGAGGAGCTGCTGGAGAGTGCGGCCGGCCGCGTGAAAGTCCACGCCGACGCCGAACTCTTCGCCGCCCTGTGCGCCGAGCTGCAGGAGACGAAGTCCATCCGCAACCGCGAGTGTAAGCTGAAGACCAAAGCGGACGCCACCCGCGAAGTCTTGCTCTCCCTGGAATACCTCGAGCTGGGCACCGAAGCCCATGCACTGGTTACGGTGCATGACATCACCGAACGACGCGATTTGGAAACCCAGTTGCGCCAGGCGCACAAAATGGAGGCCGTGGGCCAGCTTGCGGCGGGAGTCGCGCACGACTTCAACAACCTCCTGACCATCATCCAGGGTCACACCAGCCTGCTCCTGGAGGAAACCGGTTTCAGCCAGGAAACGCGACACTCACTCCAAGAGGTGCTGAAGGCGGCCGAACGGGCCGCCACGCTCACGCGCCAGCTCCTGGCTTTCAGCCGCAAGCAGGTCTTGCAGATCAAGGTGCTCAATGTGAATGAAGTTGTCCGCAACCTTACCAACATGCTGCTACAGCTTATCGGCGAGCACATTACCGTCCGTCAGGAACTGGCAGCGGGGCCGCTGCACGTCCAGGCAGACGTTACCCATCTGGAGCAAGTCGTGCTGAACCTGGCCGTGAATGCGCGTGACGCCATGCCCCAAGGCGGCCGGCTCCTCATCAAGACGGCCATCTGCCATCTGGACGCGCACACCGCCGCCCTCAATCCCGAGGCCCGCCCCGGCGACT
>CAINDV010000570.1 GCA_903847485.1 uncultured Verrucomicrobiota bacterium | reverse complement strand
CCTACCGGTCCTCGCCGAGGTTTTGAAAGCGCCTCCCCCGCAACTGATTTGTGTGCTACCGCTCTGGGGCTTCGTCCAGACTGGAGGCGGTCAGCACGGATTTCCCGGTGGCCTCTTTCACGGTGCCGGCCGTAACTGTTTGGTTGCCTTGGAGCAGAAATCTTCTCTCGGCTTTTTCCGCCACCGAGCCTCCATTTGCTTTCGCACCGCGTTGGGCGCGAGGATGTAGGTGGCGGCTTCCCATCGGCCTCGGCATCAAAGCGGTGCTGGCGTGCCGAGTGTGCCTTGCTTGGGCAGCTTCGTCGGCTTGCCGTGAATCATCCAATGCTGGAGCAAGCCGGCAAGGTCAACTGCTTTACGTCCGTCGTTAGTACGGCAAAGTGCGAGGTGATTTGACTTTTCGACCACTGCCGCGAGGCGGCTATCGAGCGCCCGCTTGAGTTCGTGGGATGAGGCTTCTGACTCCGGCAGGCGAACAGGACCATGCAAGCCAAGTTGGGCAACGCGGAAGACGATCTCGGCATGGCAGCGGAAAGGAAAGAACAGCGGCATTGCTTGCGACTTCGCCGCATTGCCTTGGCGGAAGAAAACGGTGGTGACGTCCAGCATGTCGCTTGCGTCGGTCAGGTGGGCGTGACCTTCCGGAATCTCATACGCCTTACCGCCACTGACCGCTGGTGAAGCCGGTAGGGCTGTCACTTATTCGCTTCAAACTCGTTTTCGTAAGCATCCTGCCACGCCGCGCAAAGGTCGGCTTCGGAATCAATGCCGAACGGGTTGGGCGTGTCCTCGAATGATTCGGGATCGTGTTGGTAGCGCGTGGCGGCGGCAACGCCTACTGCTATGCCGAATTCTTTGGCTCGTTGGGCGGTAAATTTGCCAGCGCGGGCAAAATGAGTGCTCATAGTTCGGATGTTTGGGGCTTCCGTGATTTCTTTGGCGAGCGGCGAGCAGCAGGGTAAGGGCGGGCGACGCTCTTGGTTGGGTGAACAGCTACCACCGATTTCGCAGATTCCATCACGAGTTCAAACTGTGATTCGTTTGCTGCGGACGAGTAGGTTGTCCGGTGGCAAGCCTGCCAACGCCGTCCGTAGCCAGCCTCCTTTGCGATAGCGTCAAGATTCAGCCGCTGGAGCAACTCCACCGTGACGGGACGTTTGGCGTCGGTGAAGAGGAGGGATTCCAAGAACCTTTGGCAAGGGGGCGAGTTCAAGACATCGGCCACCAGCCGGGCGTGCGCCTCGTCGTCGAACGGCAGATAATAGCAGGTATCGTCGAGGAATACGGGCTTACCGTCGGAAGGGCCGAGGACTTGGAATCGGGCCGTCCGGTGTAAGCCGGACACCGCGACCTTCCACGGAGCAAAGGCGTAGTCGCCAATGCCGAAGAGCGCAAACGCCACGCGGCCTTTGTAGATGGAACTCTTACGGGCCTCCATCTTCTGGCGATGGCTCTGTAGATAGCGCCAGGTCTTGGGCGCGGAGCGAGCGATCACAGACGTGTCGTCCCCCACGCGCCGCTGGGTTACCAACACTAGGCGTCCGGGTGTAAGACGATCGCGGGCCAGATCGGTGCATTTTAGGAGCGGATAAAGCCAGTCGGTCTCTAACTCGACTTGCTCGCCAAACTTGTTCTCTACGGTACCGTTGGCAATGGGCCGGAGTTCCATTACGCCGGCACAATCGTGTTTGACTCCGGAGCGCCACTGATAAGGACAGAAGCCTTCAAGATGCCTCAAGGTGCGGTATGTGCGGATATCTGCCACCAAGTCATGGCCCGCGAGACCTATTCGGGAGGCAGGCGTAGGCGCGGAAAGGGAAGGGTAAACGTCCGCTTCAAATGGCCCGACTGACCCGGTGCGCGCGACCAGCAAACTCGCGTCCACCGCAGCCCCGAAGTGGACGGCGGCGTCAATCCGGTATAGCGATGCGTTGGCGACCCGGCCATCGGTTTGCCAGGCGTAGCGCAGGAGTTTTCTCGCCGTGCCGGTTTTGCAAAGCATCGCCACGGTGGCAGCGCGTCCGTGCAAGGCGCGGATCAGGCGGATAAGCATCCATTCGGAGATGTCGAAATTGGATTTACCGGTGCAGGCGGCGAGACCTCGCAAGCCGAGAAAGTTCTCTTTCACCGGCAGGTTCGTGCCATTCATCCCGGCCACGACCGAGTTCGTCACCCAAGGAAGGTTGCCAAGCAGGAGCAACTTGCCGGGGAGTTGCTGCAACTCCGCATCCCAGTCGTGGGCAAAGAAATCCTGCCTCGTCACTGAAGAACGAAGCGCGGCACCCGTGTCACGGAGTTGCGCCTCGGCCTCCTGGACGTAATCCGGGTTGACGTCCCAACCACGCAAGGCAGCGCGTGGAAACGCCGCCGCCGCGGCCAAAAGAAACGCCCCACGCCCACAGGTTGGCTCCAACACAAAGTCGGGGGCTTCGCTTGCTCGCCGCAAGAGTTGGCAGACTTCCTTCGCCAGCACCAGCGGCGTCTGGAAGTCACCAAACTCAATCTGCGCGCTCGATTTCATTTCAGGCGGAGGATGCCTCCCACCGCGCCGGCCTGTTCGATCACGCGACTGTATTGGAGCCGCCACTGTAAGGCGTTGGAGATCGTGAGATAGCCAAGCTGTGGGGGCGAGCGGAGAACTTCGTCGGCCAGGTTGCCGGCTTCGATCTCGTCAACGGGCAACAATCGCTCTTGAAAGAAGGCGAGGATGTCGTCCCGGTTGGCCTTGCTCTCCAGCAAGCGGCGCAAGCCGGAAGTGGTTTGAAAATCTGCCGTCTGTTCCCGCTGGACGAAGATGGTGTGATGAATCTCGAGCCGGCCAGTGCGCGTAGCTTCGTCATCGTGCTTGTCGTACGCAAATACGAGCAGCGAGTAACCAAGTCCGTAGATCTTCTGACGCCCGCTGCGAAAGGGACAGGAGGACTGCGGCTGTCTTATGCTCGTAACCTTGACGTCAACCTCGAGTTCGGGGAAATCAATGCCCTTGGCCGAACTGCCGCGTGCATACCGGTAACGGCTTTGAAGCTCCGTTTGGAACTTGTGCTCAAGGTAGGTGCCGACCGCTTTTCCGTCAGTCACGCCAAACAGGCTCGGTTCAGCATGCCTTGCTTCGGCCCTCGCGAACTTGGCGGCTTCTTGTTGAAGGATTGAGACTGTCAGCGGTCTTAGCATAAGTCAAAGGATCGTCGACAGGGCCGCTCCGGATACTGGCCGAAGATGGCGTTCACCCAGCCGGCGACGCGGCTGCAAAAGGTGACCTCGTAGGTGCGGTTGTCGAGAGCGGTCATGTAGGATTCTTGGTTTTGCTCGCGATGCGATTTAGCCTTGTTCGAGAATGGGCGTCGTTGGGGTGAAGTCGCCAGATGCGCTGTGGACAAGCAGCCGAAGCTGCGCGAAATCAAAAGGTGTCGTGGCCGTTAATTCATTTGTCGTCTCTGAGGGCGGAGCGTAGTCCAGACCGGCTGCTGGCATCAACGTGTTTTCCGGCCGCGGGTTCTTTCGCCATTTCCGGGCTTGGCGGAGCCTTGGGGAGGCGTAGAGAGTAAAGTTCTTGATATTGACAACCAAGGCGGAGCGCAAAGGGGGAAGTGGCCAGTGAAGGTGTCAGTCAATGGTAACGAACTCTTGCGCTCCCCAGGGGCGTCGTGGTGCTTAGCCACTAACAGGCAAAGCCGTCCCAGTGGATCGGGGCGGTCTGTCAGTGGTTCGCGGTGCGCGTTCACGGGGCGGAGCGTATTAGTTTTGGTCCGGGGGCAAGTTCTTGGTTCTTTCAACCCGAACAGCAGGCGCAGCTCAGTTTCTTGCCAGGCCGTTTCCTGCCCGGCAGGGCGACCGAGAATAGCCCAGCGTTTCAACGCTGGGCCTATCGCCCCGGCGTGCTCAAGTCCCGCCAGGGACGACCGAACGGTCATTTGACAGTAGGGGTTCTGTCGTCCCTGACGGGAGGTGTTTAGTTTCATGGCAAATTGAGACTCTTGCCAGACCCCGTAGCCGCCGACGTTAGTCGGCGCAAACATCTTAAGTCAGCGCGGACCAAGGTCCGCGGCTACGGAGTTGGCCAAGAGTCTCCCTTAGCTGCTTTGTATCTTGGTTGTTTTCTACCCGACCTTCGCCTTGGCCTGGCGGCGGCGCGCGGCGTAGCCAGCGAGGCCCAGAACCATTATGGCCCATTGGCTGGGCTCGGGGACGGCATCGGCGTTCACCTGCATTTGGTAGGGTGGAAAGGAGGTCGTGGACCAAGTGCTGCCGGCATCCAAGCTCTGTGACCAATCCAGCGCGAAACCGGCGCCCGTGCCGCTGGGGTCAGTCGTGTAAGACCACCCCAGCCCACCTGTCGGAGCCTTGAGCACGACCCAGTAGGAAGAGCTGGCGGCCAAGGGGACGCCAGGTGATGTGAACGTGGTTGGGGTGAGGCCGGGCGTGTAGGATCCCGGCGAGATTAGCGTTCCCACCGCCGCGCCCGGTTTGTTAGCGCCGGAGTCGGAGTAGATGTCCACCTGGGCGCTGCTGCCCACGTTCTGGATGCCGCTCATCAAGAGCACTACCGATCTAAAGTTATACGCCTGCCCGTCGGTGGTGAACTTGGCGGCAGCCCAACTGGTGTCGAGGACCATGCTTCGGCCGCCGCTGGCGTTGGCCAGGTTGTCGGAAAGAACCCCTTGCGCCCAAGCGCCGGGCGTGGCGGCCAGCCCCAGGCTGGCGGTGAGGAGTAGTGTATTTGTTTTCATTGGATATTAAGGGACCGTGTTTTTTGTTTAACTGCTAAAGATTAGTTTTCTCGACGCTGCGCGGCTCAGAGACCAGCTTGGAGGCCACGACATTATGGACGCTTTGTCTGCCCAACGCCCCATGTCGGTTTCCTCGTTGACCATCCGGTGGTGCTCAACACCTAACCGGCAAATCCGCCCCGGTGACTCGGGGCGGTCTGTCGGCAGCTTGAGGTGTGCGTTCACGGGGCAGAGCGTATTCGTTTTGGTCCGGGTGGCAAGTTCTTGGTTCTTTCAACCCGAACATCAGGCGCATCTCAGTTTATTGCCAGGCCGTTTCCCGTCCGGCAGGGCGAAAGAGAATAGCCCAGCGTTTCAACGCTGGGTTGAGGGCTCGCGGAAGGAACCAGTCCCGTTAGGGACGACAGAAAGGACGCTCCGGGGCGGAAGGTTTCTGTCGTCCCTCCGGGACTTGCCCCCCAGCTTGGCACCTAACCCAGCGTTGAAACGCTGGGCTATTGTCGAACGTCCCTCCGGGACTGAAATGCGCTTGTGCCAAACCTGGTTTGCGCTCTCATGGAAAATTGGCTTTGTGCTTGCGTTCATTGCGTGTCGAGAATCGGAGTTGGAGGCTGGCAGTCGGTGGCCGGTCCCCCACTCAGGTATCCACCCGCAGCGGTTGGACGCGCCAGACTTGTTCGCAGTAATCGCGGATGGAGCGGTCGGAGGAGAACTTACTTATCCGTGCAACGTTCAGGATGGACTTCTGCGTACAGGCCGACAGGTAGCGCCGGGATACTCGACCCTCAAGTACCGGGCCACGACGGTAGAGTGGCGCACTCTGCCTCAGTTATCAATACAGAACTAACGCTTTTACGGGGGACGAACCACGGAACAAGAAATCTCCTGAAACTCGCGATACTATCAATTACCGGGACTGACCGCTTGATCCTGTACCGAAGATCAAAATCCTAGCTCGTGTTGTTTCGGTCTAGCGCGCGATAGTAGCCCTGCTTCCAAAAGAACTTCATCTGGAAGCTGCAACTGTTGCAGCGAACGGGGCTCCACCTTTAACGCGCCGTCGCCGTAGGATTTCCCGACCAAGCGAAGATTTGCCAATGTCCGCGGATCAGAAAACACCTGCCATAGCCGTTCAAGGTTATCGGCACTAGAATCGAAGGGGTAAATGCACAGCAAACAAGTCAGTGGAACCGCTTCGGTCTGATTCCGAATGAATCGAACCGCTCGCCGGCCCAGATATGCGAAGAAGAATGGTGGTGGCGTCCTGCGCTCCATTCGATACCACGGTTTGCGTGTAGCTATAAGCGTGCATGCTGGGATGTTGGCCTCTTTCCCCGTCTGAAGATACCGTTGAAGCGCTACTGGAAGTTGGTCCCGTGGTTCATCTCCGAGCGAAAGAAGGCGGGTCGGACGGTTGGCGGCCTCCAGCTCCCGAAGATCATCGGTGGTGAACGGCTCTGTTTGCACATCGCGCATCCGGCCGATCGCTGGAACAAAATACCTCTTTGGAATTTCAAGCTCTTCAGCGCGTTTCGCGGTCATGAAAAAAAATTCATTCTGACCAGTGGCAATGCCACGCATCACGCGAGCGAAATCACCGAGACAGTGTCGCGCAGTATCAGACTCGACAGGTGCTCGGGAAAGTCCCGTGGCAAAACCCTCCTCGGCAGTTCGGCGGGTAATTTCCAGGCTCGAAAATTTGGAAGCATTGGGAAGCCCAGAGTTAACCCACTGAGTCAACGAATCTCCCCCCGCGGTGGCAACACGCACCCACGCGAAGTCTTTTTGGGGTGCGTCATGCCGCACTAGGAGAAGCACGGCATTAGTATCCACACCGGGGAATGGGGTCGCCTCCGGAGCAAAAGTTACCACCGCATCAAGACAGAAACGCGAAGCAATCCACGACCAGAGTGTCCGCGCGTAAACACCTTCACAAATGTCGGCCGAAACGATGAATGCCAATCGTCCCCCGGGCGCAAGCACATTGAGACAGCGGAGGAGGAAGAATACATGGAGACCAGCTCGACCGTCTATCGAGCGACCGATCAAGTCGCGCGCAAAGCTGTGGAGAGAGCGCTTCGCAGCCTCAGAAAGCCGATGGTGCCGCACATAAGGCGGGTTAGCCACGACCGCGTTGAATTTTTCGTTCGGAGGATGCAATGCAAAGTCGCGCAGTTCCACGCCGGCCATGTCCTCCGGCGACAACCCCGAGTCCGAAGCAGCAACTAGAGCTGCGGGGTCAATCTCCCGACCGCGTAATTGCAATCTGGTTCCCCGCAGGCGCCTACCTGCGCGCAGAAATGCACCGGCTCCTACTCCGGGGTCAAATAGTATGTCAGAGCCGCTTTGGAGAGCGTAAGCCACCATCGCGTCTGCCACCCAGTCTGGAGTCCAGAACTGACCGTTTACACGCAGCGCCTCGCGTTTCGCTCCCCCACTTGGGACCAACATGTCGGCCCTGAGGATTGGTTGGTTATCGGAAATCATTATAAGGCCGCCGTGCGAAGTTCCTTCATTGCTTCGGGCGTAAGCTTGCGCCCACCGCCCTCAAATCGGACGAACGGAAGAATGTGTCCATTCTTATCGGTGATAGAGTCCGCCACCAGCTTTGGCTCACCCGTTGATGTCGCGAGAGGGTAAGCGTAGTGGTAGTAGAACTTGTAAATGACTTTACTTGAACTGGCACCGCCCGGCGCTTGAAAAAGTTGAACGGTTCCCTGAATCAGCCCCTGTTTCACAAGGGCTTGCGCTTTCTCAAGCGAGAGGCCAAACGCAATGTCGTAAAACGCATGCCAGATGTGGATCGGTCGTTGGTGAGTTGCTTGCCAGTTAACCAATCGATCGAGGTCTTCGTGCTTTACGATTACAGTTGGCAGGACGACACTTTTTGAGAGACCCAGTTTCCCAGCCAGGCGCTTTTGCGGACGCAGAGGCTGATTATACCCCGGCATTTGCTGCGCCTTCCAGAGGCTGTTTTCACACTCAACGGCGATGACCGAAAATGCGATAAGTTTCGCCATCGTTGGATCATCTTCGCGGGTGAACGGGAGTTCCGTTAAGCCGCCGAGACCTTGGATGAGTATTTCGACAGTGGCCCGGTCACTGTCTCGGAATACGAGCAAGTCCGGCCGTTTGATAGCTGCGAGACCTGCATGCTCAAGGCGCTCAAAATAGAGTTCATAAGCTCGAACGTCCACTGTGGGAGCTACGCCGCTCGGTCCGTATGGGAGAGCAAAAAACTCGCCGGCGGAATCCACTGCCCTCACGAGTTGCTGTTCGCTCCATACGCCTTGTGACCAGCGCATGAGAAAATCACTGCCCCGCAGTTTGCGGGGGTTGAGCAAAAAGTTGCTCCAAGGCACGGGGCCGAAGTGTTCAAGAGAAAACTCCAGTTCATCGCGCATGACCATAAGCGCGGTCTCGAAGGGGTGCATTGGCCTATTCGTGCGTATTGGATTGCGTAGAGTGGTCATATAGGGGTCAGTTCTTGATATTGGCAACTAAGGCGGAGCGCAGCAGGCGAAGTGAAGCGGTCATTCAAGGGGGTTGTTCGCTCTCTAGGAGCGGCGTAATGCTCAGCCCCAAACGGGCAAATCCGCCGCGGTGCCTCGGGGCGGTCTGTCGTTGGCTTGTGGGGGTGTGTTCATGGCTGCTTGCCCGACTAATGCCAGGCGAAGCGTTCAGTCCTTGGCTTTCCCGCCGGAGGGAAGGCGGCGTTCAAATCGCAGGAGTTGGTTTTCCAACTGTAAGGCCAGGTTCCTTCGCTCATGCGCCTCGTTTTTGGCGCCGTGCCGCAATTCCGCAGCCAGCAGATGCACCTTGTCGGTCAGGTCTTCCACCTGAAGCTGGAGCTGCTTGACGGCGGCTTTGTTCTCGGCGGTGTCCTCCGTCAGCCTGGCACCGCGCAGAACCAACTCGTAGAATTGTTTCCACATGGCCTACCTCATCACCTCGTCCAGTTCGGCCAGTTTAGCGCGCGTCCGTTTCTGGGACTTCGTGATGTCCACCTGGTCGCGGCGCATTTGCTTGCGCAACCGGTCCATCTTGCCAAAGAGGCCTTTGATCGCTGTCTCATACTTGGTGGCTGCGCTGGCCGGGATATTCAGGGTCGCTGTCTTCGTTGTCATGCCTTCTCTGTAGCACAATTGCGCCGAGGCACAAGGGCGAAAGCTCTGCAACTCGGGATGAATTGGTTTTGGGCTTGCGTTCATTGCGTGTCGAGAATCGGAGTTGGAGGCCAGCAGTCGGTGGCTGGCCTGCCACTCAGCGCCGGTTTGAAAAGTTTGTCAGCGGTAGAGCGAGGCTCCTGCCGAGCCGTTCGGTTGTTTACTGGCCGCTGCCGTCGAGGCTCGGCTGGAGCCTCGCCCTACCGCTAAACGACTTTACAAACCGGCTCTTAGCCGTTACAAGGCAGTAGGACAGGCGTCGCGCCTGTCTCTGACATCGTACGGG
>CAINDV010000569.1 GCA_903847485.1 uncultured Verrucomicrobiota bacterium | reverse complement strand
GTTTCCGGCCCGACGGTCTATGTGGGGGGAATGTTCACGACCCTTGGCGGAACCACCCGCAACTATCTCGCGGCGATCGGCACGGACGGCGCGCTGGCGGCGTGGGATCCGAACGCGAATGAGATAGTCTTTGCCTTGGCGGTTTCCGGCTCGACAATCTATGTGGGAGGAGCCTTCACGACCATCGGCGGGAGCACCACCCGCAACTGCCTCGCGGCGATTGGCACGGACGGCACATTGACAGCGTGGGATCCAAACGCAAACACCATAGTCGCTGCCTTGGCGGTTTCCGATGGCGGTTCCCCCGTCTATGCCGGAGGCTCTTTTACCCACATAGGTGGGAACGCCTGCGGCTACTTTGCCCAGTTCGGTGCCAGCCCCGTCGTCACCACCACCACGCTGGCCTCCTCGCCCAATCCCTCGACCTACGGTTCCACCGTGACCTTCACCGCCACCGTCTCGCCCAGCGCCGCCAGCGGCACGGTGACTTTCAAGGAAGGCAGCACGACGCTGGGCACTGGCACCTCGAGCGGCGGCACGGCGACTTATGCCACCAGTGCCCTGAGCCTGGGCCGTCATAGCCTCACGGCAGAATACGCTGGCGACAGCAGCTACGCCGCGAGCACCTCCGACGCGCTGACCCAGACGGTGAAAAGCGGCCCGGTAACCTGGGCACCCGGCGGCACTTACGCCTGGGAGATGTCCGATGCCACCGGCATCAAAGGCGTGGGCTGGACTTGGCTGGACATCCTTGGCGACCTCACCGTCACGGCTACCAATAAGCCGGACGACAGTCAGAAGTTCACCATCATCATCTCCGGGGACGGCGCGAATTTCGACAACACCAAGTCCAACTCTTGGATCATCGCCACCGCCAGCGTTGCGGTGAGCGGCTTCAACGCCAACAAGTTTATCCTGACCACCAATGGGTTCCCTCACGACCTAAACAGCGGCACCTTCAGCGTGCTGTTGCAGGATAAGTCGGTGGTGCTGCTGTTCACCCCCGCGACGCCGCCACCGCCGTGTTCGGACATCACGACTCCCACCGCCGCCGTGGAAGGAGTGGTCATGGTGATGACGTTCATCAACGCCTCCGGCCTGAGTAGCGTCCAGGCGCTGGTGCTGGATAACTGCGCGATCACCGGCCGGCAATACAGCGAGTCTGCCGCCGCCACCAACACCGGCACGGCGATCTCCGGGAACATCGAATTGAACGCCCGAAATACGCTGCTGGGGACCACTAAGAAGGTGGTGTTGTGGGCCGCGAAGGTGACTCCTGGGGAGCCCGCCGCCGTGAACGTGCTGGCGCTTGACACCTGTGGCCGGGGCAAGTCCTTTGACCCAGTGATCACAACGCTGACCGTCACGTCCGGCAACCGGGTGCAACAGCGTTTTGCCGGCCTCTTGTCGGCGGAGCGGTACTTACAAGTCATCAACGGCACCCCGGGCCTGCAATGGCTGGAAGTGAATCTCAACGGCCATATCTTCCGCCTGAACCCGCTGGCCGCCGGCCAATCGGTGGCGGCGGACCTCGCCCCGGCCATGAACGAAGGCGACGCCAACGTGGTGGTGCTGACGGGCTACGGCGACACAGGTGCCAGTGCCTTGGTGCTCATCACGGACCAGCCGGCGGGCAACTTAGTCCAACTGCCCGAAGTGGCGGAACTGGCGCTGGCCCTGTCAGGCAACCGAGTGGCTATCTCCTGGCCGGAGGCGCGGGCGGGCTGGCAGTTACAGGCCAGCGCGACTTTGGCCGGTGGCTGGACCGATGTGCCGACGACGCCCATGATCGCGAATGGCTACCAGACCGTCAGCCTGGCCCAGCGTGACCAGCCACAGTTCTTCCGGCTACGAAAAGCGTCCGGTGCCGCCGCGAGTGCGCCCACCGCCGCCAGCGTCAAGGCAACCGGCGGAACACTCTCCCCGACGGAAACACTTCAACCCAAGAAACGCACTTATGACAGACTCTCTTGGTAACACCCCGCAGTCCCCGGCTGATCCCGCGCCTCTGGCGGCTCACGAGTTAGCTCCCCCGGCCAAGCCAGCCGCGAAGAAGCCCTACCGCAAACCGTTTCTGAAGCGGTACGGGGTGCTGCGCTCGGTCGTCGGCAGCACCCTGAAGTGGGTGCCCCGCTACTAACCTCTAACTTGGGTTGTGTAGGACACCTGCGGATGAAAAGTTGGACGGCGGGTCGTCCATCGGTGATAG
>CAINDV010000568.1 GCA_903847485.1 uncultured Verrucomicrobiota bacterium | reverse complement strand
GGCTCGGCAGGAGCCTCGCCCTACCGCTGGGCGACTTCTCAAACATGCTCTAACAGGAGAGTCATGTCACGCTGCCCGGCCCACTGCCCAGTCAACGGAACAGCATCCGCACAAACTTCACCTCGTAAGGCTTGAAAGTCAGCGCTGCGATACCTCCGCGCAGCGTTGTCTCCAGCACGTCCACTTCGTCCACCGATCGGAGTTCGCAACTTGTGACCAGGTCGCCCTGGGTGATCGTCACCGACTGGCCCGCGATTTCTCGCAAGTGCAGAAAGACGCCCTCGCCGCTGCTGGCCGGGCGCGCATCCACCACGAGGACGTTCGGCGCGGTGAGGGTTAAAGCTGAAAGTCTCTGCGCCGTGTGCGCGGTGCCGGTCTTAACCGGCGGCAACACTCGTGCCACAAACGGCACGCGACTGCCCCAACCGAAGCGCGTGGCGAAGGTGCGGCTCGTGTCCTTGCTTGAAGTCAGGTAGTAATGGAATTTGAACTCGCCATCCTGCTGGGTGCGGAAGTTAGTGAACCAGTAGTTGTTCATTACCCACGAATAGACATGCGGCTTTTCGACGCGCGTCACGGGCTGCCACTTACCAAGGTTGAAGTCACCGAGTTGCACCAAGGGCGCCTGCTCGCTGCCCAGGACGATCTGACTGTCAGCACTGCGGATACTCAGGAAGCTCTGCACGGTCTGCCAGTCCGACGACGAGCCGGGGATTTGGTCTTCGCCGGGTGTTACGCAGCCGCCTTGCGCTTCGTAGAGTAGCTTGCTTCCGGGGGCGTGGAATGGCAGCGCGACATAGACTGATTCTGGCGTGGGCACTGGCAGTTTGCGCAATGCGAAGTGTAACTCGACTCGCTTCTCGGTGTCATACAAACGGATTTCCGCGCGCACGCCCCGGTTAGTGGCGCACCCGTCCAGGTCCGCCATCAGCACGAGGCTTTTCCAGATCGGCCCGCTGACGCCGGGCTTAACCGTTACCTTGCGCACCGAAGTGCGTTTGAAAGCGTCTGGCTTGAGGTTGCGGCGGTCCGGCATAGTTTCGTAGATACATTGACCAAGGCCCCACGCGGCGGTCTGATCCACGAGTTCCTGACCGGTTTCTTTGTCCACCAAACTCTTGATGGCACCTTTGTCGCCATCCAGCGCGAGGCGATAGAACTGGTTTTCCAGTGTGAGTGCAGCCTCGGCCAGCGAGTTAGTCGCGCGCGGACTGTCGTTCGTTTCGAGTCGCAGGATTTTGTAGCCTAGCGGCGGCACCTCCGGCACCCACAAGGCCCAGTAAGTGCCTTCGCGGCGGCTTTCCATTGCCTGGGCGAACACCGGTTCATCGCCGTCGAGCAATCGAAACTCGCGGTCGGGCGGTAGCATTTGGTGGTCAATGAACACGCGGACCAGACCGGAGCGCGACCAGTTAAGGGTGTTGAAAACCGCCAGAGTGGGCACCTCGGCGCGCGGCAGAAAATCCTGCAACAGACCAAACGCCTCCTCGCGAAGGAGCTGGGCATTTTTCACCGCCGTCCAGACATAGGCCGACTTCTCTCCCCACTGGACTTGCGCGTTCTCGACGAACGGATCACTAATACTCTCGTTGGCACCGAAGGTGTGCTCGTCGTAAAAGAGCAGATCGTTTTGAATGGCGGCGGCGCGCTGCTTGGTTTGGGGCCGGATCGGCGCTCCGAGCATGGACGCGATGGCCAGCAAACCGTGATTCACTTGCATGGCTGTATCCGTCTCCCGCGCCGCCGCCGTCTCGCGGGCAGCGGAGCCGAAGCCGTCGGTCCACCAGTCGGGCCAAGCCTGGCGATGCACCGGCAGGTCGGCGCTGTGCTCCTTTTCGACGTAAGAGAGAAACTCCTGCGAGGTGGAAAGCCTTAGTTTGGGCCACGCGTATTGCTTGTTCCAAGCTTGAACTAAGTCGCAGGCGATGGTCGAGGGCGGAGAGTTATCGGTGCGATAGCCGGAGAACTGCACACTGATGCGATCAAACGGATAACTCCGGCGTTGGAGCCAAAGTAGATACTTGTCAAGGTAGGGTTGGAACTTATCGAGGCTCCCTTCGTGAATGCTCCAAAAGTTGCCGAGATGGTAATGGTCGGCGCGGTAGGCGAGCACACGCTTGCCGGACGGTGACTCCCACCAAAATGGGGTTGGCTGGTCGAACGGCAAAATGGAGCGCGTCTGGTTGATGCCCATGGCGAAGTAGCGGATGCCGAGGTCGCTGAAGTAATCCACGAGACACCAACCCGCGCCATTGACATCATTCTGCATGGCGGTAGGAACTGTCAGACCAAACTCTTCCTTCATCGCGCGGAGTGGTAACAGCGCCGCCGCCAGTGAACTCTCGGTGGCGATTTCGGACATGTTCAGCATCAGGCCGCAGATTTCAATGCGCCCTTCCGCCACGCGTTGCTTGAGGCGCTCGATCTGTCGGGCGGGGCGGACCTTGAGATACTCACTTACGGCCCAAGACGTTTCGCAGGTCCAGCGGAAGCGGGCGTTGTCGGGGTAGTTGTCAGTAAGGTCGCAGTAATCGAGGGCATAGTCGAGGTAGCGGAGGTGTTCAGGCAGGATCTCCGTCTGGGGCCGGGTATAACCGATGTCAGTATGCGTGTGTTGGGTAAGATAGACAGTCCACTGGCGCGGCGGTTGGAGGGTGAAAGGACCGAAGTCTCGCTGATACGTGGGAGTTTCAAGGCGAACGCTAACCTGCGTGGCAGCGGTCAAGAGCGGGACTTCTATGTCCAAGGTCTGCTTGCCCGGCGCAAGTGTAGCGACGGTTTTAGCCTTGGGAGTGGGCCAGGCATTGGAAGTCAGACGCACCGTAACATTGGAGAGGCCGGCGGAGTCGAGCGAGACAATCAGCACGTTGCGCTCACCCGCCGGAGTTATGGGAACGAGTGTCGAAACCGCGAGACTTACCGTCGGGGCGGCTGCCGTGGCTGGTCCATTCGGAGCTTGGGTGCGCGTGTTGCTGTCGGTGGCGGCCTGCGCGGAAAGTAAAAGCGACAGCATTGCCGCCCAGAGTGCGCCGTGCGAAGCCCGTCTGAAAGCCGGTTTAAGAAGGAGCCGACGAGGTAAAGAGTCTCTGACTGCCACCGTGGGGGCAATCTGCCGCCGGAGGATGGTGAGCGATACCAGACAAAATTTTAGTGCTTTCATGGCGCGGAATGGGAACCGAACTGGTGTCGCGCGTCAATCGGAAAGACGCAGGGCGGTACTATCAGCCTGGCTTGATTGCCATACTCGCCGGGTTTCTGCCCGCACTTTTGGGGGCGGTTAGGGTTCGAAGTAGCACCCACAGCCCACCTGTGTCCGGATGCTGCCGACAGGAAACTTAATGGGCAGTGTTTGAAAAACGACAGTATCAAGAATCAAACGCCACTGTCTCCTTCCTACCGTAGTTTGAACATGAACCGGCGCGCTATAGGTTCCTTGAAAGCCTCGAACACATCGTGGGAGAGGCTGGAATGTGGCGCGCGGGTTCAGTGTCCGAAATAACAGCAACCATAAATATAGAAGTAAAAACGCAGAAAATATGACAATTAACACAGATATGACCAGTGGGTGCGCAGTTTCACCCCGGCCGGATCAGCCGGGTTTCGCTCGACAATCGAAGCCTCTGGCACTCGCGGTTGCGCTCAGTCTCGGCCTCGCCGCCGCGCATGGCGAAACCCTCATCAATTTGGACGCCACGGGGCAGCCCGAGGGTGCCCTGGCCACTTGGAACAACACCGGTACGCTGGGTGAAAGCTTCACTGCACCAGGGACGGTTCCTGGCGTAATCACGGTGGATGGGGTCAAGGGGGTTGCCTTTTCCGCAGTCACCTCCACCTACTACGTCGGCCCGGTAGCGCCCTACTCCGTCTGCTTTAACGGATCCCGCACGATTGAGGCGTGGGTGTGGGATCCGGCACCAGCGAACGAGAAGAATGTTATCGCGTGGGGCCACCGCGACGGACCGAATGGCGCCAACTTCTCGTTCGGTCATGGCGGGCTATGCGTCGGCGTTTGGGGTGGTGGTGACTTTTCATATTATAACGGCGGCTATATTCCCGCCAAGGTTATTACCGGTAAATGGACGTATGTTGCGGTCACTTACGATGGCACTGCGAACGCCATAACGGCTTACACCAATGGCGTGCCGAGCAACAGCAAGGTTGTATCCTTGGCCACCGCTGACATTGATAGCGGTAGCAATCCCCTTCACTTCCTACTCGGGCGTCAGAATAGAGGCGACGGGACGGTGGCGATGGGCGAGGGGGTTGGCACCAACATCGTTGCCAAGATTCGAGTTCATGACGTCGCCATGAGCCCGGCCGACATTCTGACGCAGTACCAGACGGAAGCTCCTCAGTTCAATCCCGCGCTGGGCCACATTCTTGTCAATTTGGATAGCACGGGTCAGCCTGTGGGACCCCTGGCCACATGGAATAACGCCGGCACACTGGGCGGGAGCTTCACCGCTCCAGGGACCGTTCCTAACGTAATCACGGTGGATGGTGTCAATGGGGTTGCCTTTTCCGCAGACCGATCGAATCCCACCTACTACGTCGGCCCGGTCGCACCCGGCTCCGTCTGTTCAAACGCATCCCGTACCATTGAAGCCTGGGTATGGGATCCGGTCCCTGCGAACGAGAATAATGTTCTCGCGTGGGGCCGTCGCGGCGGACCGAATGGTGCGAACTTCTCGTTCGGTCATGGCGGGCTATGTGTTGGCGTTTGGGGTGGTGGTGACTTTACATACTATAGCGGCAGCTATGATCCGGCCAAGGTTATTGCTGGTAAATGGACGTATGTGACGGTTACCTACGATGGCACGGCTAACACCATAACGGCTTACACCAATGGCATGCCAAGCAACAGCAAGGGTGTAACCTTGGCCACCGCGGACATTGACAGCGGTAGCAATCCTCTTCCCTTCCTGCTCGGGCGTCAGAATAACGCCGATGGCACGGTGTCGGGAGAAGGGGTAGGGACAAATATCGTCGCCAAGATTCGCGTCTATGACGTCGCCAGAAGCTCGGCTGACATTCTGGCACAGTATCAGGCAGAAGTTTCCCAGTTCACTGTCGTGCATCTGCCTCTGGTTGATTTGGACGGCACAAGGCAGCCTGCGGGGCCTCTGGCCACATGGAACAACACCGGCACACTGGGCGGGAGTTTCACCGCTCCTGGGACCGCTCCTAACGTAATCACGGTGGACGGGGTAAATGGGGTTGCGTTTTCCGCAGACCAATCGGATCCCACCTACTACGTCGGCCCGGCCGCGCCCGGCTCCGTCTGTTCTAGCGCATCCCGCACCATTGAAGCCTGGGTGTGGGATCCGGTGCCTGCGAACGAGAAAAATGTCATCGCGTGGGGCCATCGCGGCGGGCCGGTTGGTGCCAACTTCTCATTCGGTCATGGCGGGCTATGTGTCGGCGTTTGGGGTGGTGGTGATTTTACATACTATAGCGGCAGCTATGATCCCGCCAAGATTATCACCGGAAAATGGACGTATGTGACAGTTACCTACGATGGCACGGCAAAACTCATAACGGCTTACACCAATGGCGTGCCAAGCAACAGCCAGGGGGGGCGAAAACCTGGTCACCGGAGGCCTTGATAGCTATGGCAATCCACTTCCCTTCCTGCTCGGGCGTCAGAATAACGCCGACGGCACGGTGGCGGGAGAGGGGGCTGGAACCAACATCGTCGCCAAGATTCGCGTTTTTGACGTCGCCAGGAGTCCGGCTGACATTCTGGCACAGTATCAGGCGGAAGCTCCCAAGTTTAATTCCGCGCATGGCACCATCCTTAGTTTAGATTCCACAGGGTTGCCCGTGGGTCCCCTAGCCACTTGGACCAACACCGGCACGCTGGGTGGGAGTTTCACTGCTCCTGCGACGGTTCCTAACGTAATCACGGTGGATGGGGTCAAAGGGGTTGCGTTTTCCGCGGACCAATCGAATCCCACCTACTACGTGGGCCCGGTCGCGCCCTACTCCGTCTGCTTTAGCGCATCCCGCACTGTTGAAGCCTGGGTGTGGGATCCGGCCCCAGCGAACGAGAAGAATGTTCTCGCGTGGGGCCATCGCGACGGACCGGGTGGCGCCAACTTCTCATTCGGTCATGGCGGGCTATGTGTTGGCGTTTGGGGTGGTGGTGATTTTACATATTATAGCGGCGGCTATGATCCCGCCAAGATTATCACCGGTCAATGGACGTATGTGACAGTTACCTACGATGGCACAACACACACCATAACGGCTTACGTAAATGGCGTGCCAAGCAACAGCAAGGGTGTAACCTTGGCCACCGCGGACATTGACAGCGGCAGCAATCCACTTCACTTCCTACTCGGACGTCAGAATCACTTCGACGGCACGGTGGCGGGAGATGGGGTTGGAACCAACATCGTCGCCAGGATTCGAGTTCATGACGCCGTCATGAGCGAAGCTGAGGTTCTCGCGCAGTTCGAGGCGGAGAAACTCCAGTTCAACCCGGTAACGCTCCAGTACGAACGCTCTGGATCAGACCTGATCCTGACTTGGTCGCAGGGTATTCTGGAATCAGCCGATGAAGTGAATGGGGTCTATACTCCAGTTATTGGCGCCACGTCGCCTTACACCTCCGCAGTGACCGGTGATCGGAAGTTCTTCCGGGTGCTGGTGCAATAACAGTCAAAGCAACGCAGACAGCCGAGGCTTCTGCTCGGCTGTCTGACCCACTCCGATAATTGTGACAAGCGTCATGGAACGGGATTCGTGGCTGCGATAGGAATTGAGGGCTACGTATATTTTGGCTGACATCGCCAAACGTTTCTCCGAAAACCCGATCCTGCGACCGGCGGACATCCGTCCGAGCACGGCCGGCATGAAGGTGGAGTGCCTGCTCAATCCCGGTGCCTTCCGCTTTCAGGGCCGGACGTGCCTGCTGTTGCGCGTCGCGGAGCGGCCGGAACAGAAGCCGGGGCAGACCTCCTTGCCTATCCTTTCGGCACAAGGCGAAGTGAAGATTCTGGAGTTCGATAACGCCGACCCGAAGCTGGACCGCCGTGATCCGCGCGTCTTGCGTTACGACGGGGTGGATTACCTGACCACCCTCTCGCACCTGCGCTTGGTGTCGAGTGTGGACGGCGTGCGCTTCGAGGAGAACGGGGAACCGCCGCTCTTCGGTCAGAGTGAGTTGGAAACCTATGGCATTGAAGACTGCCGGGTGACGCAGATCGAGGCCACTTACTATCTGACTTTTACCGGCGTCTCCGCTAACGGTGTCGGCGTCGGCTTGCGCAGCACTTCGGATTGGCGCTGCATCACTTCCCACGGCATGGTTTTCCCGCCCCATAACAAGGACTGCGCCATCTTTGACGCGCGGATCGCTAATCGCTACTACGCCCTGCATCGGCCCAGCAGTCCGGCCCTCGGCGGCAATTACATCTGGCTGGCCGAGTCGCTCGACTTGATTCATTGGGGCAACCATCGCTGCCTGGCTCAGTCGCGCCCCGGTCAGTGGGACAGTGCCCGCGTTGGTGCCGGTGCCGCTCCTATCCGCACCTCGGAAGGCTGGCTGGAAATCTACCACGGAGCTGATCACACTAATCGCTACTGCCTGGGGGCCTTGTTGCTGGACCTACAGCAGCCGTGGAAAGTCCTTGCCCGCTCGCGGGAACCGATCATGGAACCGCTGGCGGATTACGAGCGCACCGGCTTCTTTGGCAACGTGGTCTTCACCAACGGCCATGTGGTTGACGGCGACCTCGTCACTCTCTACTATGGCGCTTCCGACAGCGTCATTTGTGGTGCCCGGTTTTCCATACGCGAGATTCTTGCTTCACTGCGTTAGCTGCCCGTCATGCGAAGATTCCTTCACGAGTACCGCCATTTTTTGAGTTACCCGCGCGACCTGCGGATGTTGCTGGTCACCAACCTGGTCTATGGGTTGGTGATGCCGGTGATCGAGATGTTCATAGGCGCGTATGTGATGCGGAAGTCCGATGACGTCAAGATGGTCGTCACTTACCAGTTGGCGGTGTACACCGGGATTCCACTTACCTTCCTGGTCAACGGGTGGCTGCTGCAAAGCGTCAGTATCAAGCGGCTCTATTCGGTTGGGATGTTACTCAGTGGCGTGTCCATGGTGGTGATGATGTCGTTGACCGAGCTAAGCCTGCTGGGCTTGGGGGTGGCGGGCTTGCTGATGGGCCTGTCCTTTGGACTGTATTGGTCGAACCGGGACTTCCTGGCGCTATCGAGCACCGACGACTTGAACCGGAACTATTACTACGGGCTGGAGAATTTCTTCGCGACGAACATCGGCATCGGCGTGCCGTTCGCCATCGGTGCGTTCATAAGTGCCTACGGGGGCGGTAACACCCTCCGCGTGGGGCAAGCCTACCAGATCATTACCGGCGTCGTCTTCGTGCTCACCTGCCTGGCCTCCGTCATTGTGCATCAGGGTGATTTCAAGAATCCTCCGCGCAGCCGGTTCCTCTACTTCCGGTATCACTGGCTGTGGAACCGGATGCAACTGATGGCCATCCTGAAAGGCCTGGCGCAAGGCTACATTGTCACCGCGCCGGCCATGCTCGTAATGCGGCACGTCGGGCAGGAGGGATCGTTGGGCACCATCCTATCCGTGGGGAGCGTCTTCTCCGCCACTCTGCTCTATGTCTTGGGCCGGACGACGCAGCCGAAGCACCGAATCTGCCTGTTTGCCGTAGGACTGTCGTTATTCGCGCTGGGCGCACTGGCTAACGCGGTGCTATTTAACAAGCTGGGCGTGCTGCTGTTTATGGTCTTGTTGGTGCTGGGTCGCCCGTTGGCAGACATCGCCTACTTCACCATTCAACTGTTGGTCATTGACACCGTCTCCAACTTAGAGCGCCGCAACCAATACGCCTACATCTTCAACCAGGAATTCGGCTTCTACCTGGGACGCTTCCTCGGGTGCGGGCTGTTCCTGTTGCTGGCTTACCAAGTGTCCAATGAGTTCGCTTTGCGGTACGCCCTCCTGGTTGTGGCGGCGGTGCAACTCCTGTCAGTCGTGGTCGCAAGGACCATCCTCAAAGGCTGTGGCGAGCAGGCTGCCGCCGTCGGCCCCAAACCCGCGGTTGCGCTCGCTGCCGGGTGAAGAGTCCGCCGCCGCCGGGTCAGGGAACCCGGCCTACAGGGGCGACGCTGCTTGTAGGCCCGGGGCCCTCACCGGGCGGCCCAGACCAGTTCCACGGCTCTGGGGTCCTAAGCCGTAACTATTCCGAGGCAGCCACGAAACACACGAAATACACGAAAAGAAACAGACGCCAGGCTGGAGGTCGAAGCCAAGTTACCGGTACCACATTTCAGTCACCATTCCGTGGCCGGTGCTCAGTCCTGCAATCACGCGCTGCCGCCTCCAATTTCGTGTAGTTCGTGGTTCCACCTTCTGCATGGATGCGGCTAAGCCGGCACTCAACACGACTTATGGCTGGCGCGGTAATCCCCCGGCGCGGCACCGGTCTGGCGGCGAAACACGGTAGCAAAATACTGACTCGAAGAGAAGCCCAGCTCGTGGGCCATGGTCGTGATGGGGTCCGCTGTTTCGGCTAGCCGGCGCCGCGCTTCCCCGATGCGCCGATGCAGCAGATACTCATGTACCGTGTAACCCGTCTCTTTTTGAAAGCGGGTGCGGAGACCGGCCGGACTTAACCCGACTTGCTTGGCCACGCTGTCGAGCTGACCGTCGCTGTTATAGATCTGGGTTTCCAACCATTCAAGTGTGCGGCGCACCCGCCACGTCGTCAGAGGCTTTGGCCGCGTCACTTGGGCGTTTCGACCATGATCCCGGAGGACTGTGATCAACAGCGCGTGCAACAGCGAACGGGCCATCAGCAAGGCATGCGTGGACTGGCCGTGCCGGTGCTCCTCCAGCAGTCGGTCGTAGAACTCGTTCACCTCGCGGGAGGCGGGAAAGGTGCGACTCACTAACTGTTCGTAACCCTGCCGCAGTTGGTCCGTCTCGGCAGCGGTTAGCGACGGCAGCGCCTCGGTGGCGGGAAACTTAATCCGCAGCCAGTAATGTTCGCAGGGTTGCAAGGAACCTTCGTCCCCGCCGTGGAGTTCGCCGGGACGAATGATGAAGATATGACCGGTGTTGAAATCCAACTGTTCCTCCTCTGCCCACCACCGCAGATGCCCGCGCACCATGTAATGGATCTCATACGCGCCGGGGTGGCGATCCGGCGGCAATGCTCCGGTGAGCGTCTTATGGAACCGAAGCCAGCCAAAGATCGGTAACTCGGGCAACAACTGCGTGGCGGCCTCGAACGTTTCCCGTTCGTAGCCGCGACGCCCGGTGGACAATTCCCAAATGACTCGCTCCGGCAGCGGTGGCGGTGCTGGTTTCATCGGCCCAAGTCTAGGAGCGCGCGACCCGCCTGACAAGCTTGTGCTCATCTTCCGCCCGGCTTGATGTTTGAAAAACGCGAGTAGCAGGAATCGAACGCCACTGCCGCCTCTCTGTTTTAGATTGCCCAAGAGGTTGCGAACGAGTAGTGTCGCGGCCATACGCAAACAACGCATAAACCAATAGAAGAATAGAGATGTCATGAAATCCATCAGACTCCTGCAAGCCATCGCGCTGAGTGGCGCGCTGTTCGCGCCCGTTGCCTACGCGGCTGACGGCACTTGGACCAACCTCAACGGCGGCAGTTGGACCAATGCCGCCAACTGGAGCGGCGAGGTGATCGCCGCCGGCCAGGATAGACTCGCCGACTTCGGCGCGCTCAGCCTCGTGTCCAGCGCAATGGTGACCCTGGACGGCGACCAGCGCGTCGGCCGCCTTCAAGTTGATGACGCTTATGGCGGCGGTCTCAACAGTTGGACGTTCAACGCCGGCAACCCCGGCAGTTCGGCCCTCACGCTGGATGTTTCGTCGGGCACCCCAGCAGTCTTCGTGAACATGCCCAACACCGGTCCCAGCACTCGGATCAATGCGCCGCTGGCCGGCACCGCCGGTCTGGACAAGCAGGGACCGGGGATGCTGATCATTGGCAACCCCGCCGACACTCTCAGCGGGGGGGTTAATGTTTCCCAAGGGGTTCTGAGCCTGCTGACCAACAACCTCCCCTTGCCGAATATCAAAGGCATCACGGTTGCCAGCCTTGCTCAGCTCCAGCTTGGGGTTTACTTGCCAATCGGCGCCACCTTCACCAATGGCAACGCCATCACGCTCGCGGGCAGTGGGATTACGGGCCTGGCCAACAGCGATCTATACATCTTGGGCAACAGTACCACGAGCTATCTCACCAACCACATCACGCTGGACGGGAGCGCAACTATCGGCCTGAATGGTGCCACCAACGTGTGCCACCTCCAGGGTGGTGTGAGCGGCACCGGCCCCTTGGGGCTGTATCTCAACTGGGGAAGTGGTGCCAGCAGCCCCGCCACGCTCGAACTAGAGTCTCCGTTGACCTGCACCGGCGACACGACTTTCCGCTATACCGCAGCGGCGGCCCTTATTAGGCTTCACGGTGATAACCAGCTTCCCACCGGCGGCGCGCTGGTGATGGAAGGAGTACAGAGCGCCGCCGGCTCTCAGATACTCGCTCTGAACGGTTTCAATCAAACGCTCGGTGGCCTTGCCACCAGCGGCGCGGGCGTTGTCACCCAGCACCGCGTGATCAATAGCGCGGCCACGCTCGCCACGCTGACCATCAACGACAGCAGCGACCGCACGTTCAACGGCCAACTCGGCGGTACGGGGGCCAATGAGAACAATTTCCGGGTTATCAAGCAAGGGACCGGCACCTGGAGTGTGGGGGTGCCCAATAACGGAGTGGCACCTACTTTCAACGGCGGTCTGCACATCCAGGGCGGCCGGATCCTCTTCGGCAGTGGCAATCCCATCTCGGCCACCGGCTGGATCACCATTGACCCCGGCGCCGTCCTTCAAACCACGCAACCCGTCCAAGTGCAGCCCATTGCGGGCATCACGAACAACGGCGGGATCTACTTGGGCCGGGCTGGCGAGACCACTCTTGCCTATCCCATCCGCGGCAGCGGCAGCCTGACCAACGCCGCCGGTCCCCTTACGCTGAGCGGCACCAACACCTACACGGGCAGCACGGTTGTTCTCGGAGGCAGTCTCAGTCTCTCGACGAGCAGATTCCTCGGCGGCGGCGATCTAATCCTAGACGACAGCCTGGGGGCTGCGCTGGCGCTGGGCGTCACCAATGACGTGGCCGGGACTACCCTGACGAACGCCAACGTCACGCTCGGCATTTCCAGCGGTGCCATGACCACACTGGTCTTCAATCTCGGCTTGGGCAACCCCACTGCGCCAGTCATCCGCGTACCCGGCACCTTCAGCCCTAACGGCACCGTCGGCGTGGTGTTGACCGGCACGGCCTTGGGGGCAGGACGGTTCACCCTGATCACTTACGGCACACTGAGCGGTGCCGGATTCGCGGCGTTCAATCCCACCGTGACCACGCCCGCCGGCCTGCTGGCCACTTTGGTGAACGACCCGACCAACAAGGCTATTGACGTCGTGCTCGTCGCAACGAGCACGGAGGTATGGAACGGTAACTTGACTGCGGACTGGGAAGGCGTGCTGTTGAACTGGACCAACCGCATTGCAGGCACGGCCACAAACTATACCGGGACCAATGTGGTTCGCTTCGACGATGGTGCCATGGGCTTTACTGCGGTCAACCTCTCCACTGTGGTCACTCCCCTCGCGACGACCGTCAGCAACACGGCGAAGAGTTACTCCTTTACCTCGACTGGCGGCTATCTCTCCGGCAACGGTTCTCTCACCAAGCAGGGCACCAATAAATTCACTGTGGCCACGCCCAACGATTACGCGGGCAGCACCATGGTCGAGGCCGGTTCGTTTGTGCTTGGCGCTGCGGAGGTTATCCCGGACGGCCCTGGCAAAGGTTTCCTGGTGCTGAATGGCTTGCTTGACCTCAACGGTTTTTCCGAGACGGTCAACAACCTTTCCGGCGGCGGCGTGGTGACCAATAGTGCGGGCAGCACCGCCAGCCTTATGGTGAACGGCGGGGCCACTTTCAGCGGTGCTATGCGCGGGGCGGTGGACTTCACCCTGATCAGTGGCGGCCAAACGCTTTCCGGCAGCAATGGCTACACGGGAACCACCAAAATTACGGGTGGCACACTAACCCTCGCCAATCCGGCGGGCCGGTGTCTGCCCGGGGATGTGCTGATGGATGGCAGCACCGCCACCGGGACTCTCGGCCTTTTCATGGGCAGCGCCAATCAGTTCTCGACCAACGCTATCATCACCATGTCCTCCGATTTCATCGCGGCACACTTCCTCCTCAATGGCTTCAATCAAACCGTTGGGGGGCTGGTCTCCACCGGTGCCGGCGGCAACCGGGTGGCGGACGGCGGGGGCATCCTCACCATCAACACCCCTGCCGGGATGACTAACGAGTTCAGCATAGGCACCGTCTATGTCCGCGATGGGACCGGCAAGCTGGGATTGGTCAAAACCGGCGCGGGCACGCAAATCATTGGCGGTTGGAACAACGTCTCCTTCTCCGGCGGGTTGCTGGTTTCCGGCGGGACGATGGGCTTCGTCAACAACGTGGCCAACAACTCGGTGATTACCAACAACGCCACGCTCATGTTTGATTTGCCGCCACCGTGGGGCAACGCTCGCACCTTGCCCATCAAAGGCACCGGTGTCATCACCAAGCAGGGCGGAGGACCGCTGTGGCTCCAGACTACCGCGGCAGGCAGCCGGTTTGACGTGCTCGCCGGAGCCTTGGGTGGCGAAGGCATCATAACTGCCCCGGTTACCGTGGCCTCTGGCGCGATGCTCTCGCCGGGATACAAAGCCGACTACGAACCCAATGCCATAGGGCAACTGAGCATAAGTAACACGCTCACCCTAGCGGAGGGCAGCGAAACAGTCATCGAGATAGACCGAACCGGGGGACCCTATGACACAGTCGTCGGCCTGACCAGAGCTAACTTCGGTGGAACACTAACCGTCAAAAACCTCAGCGGCACCTTCACTGGTGGTGAAACCTACAGGCTCTTCAGCGCGGTGAGTTACAGCGGGAACTTCTCCGCCACGAACTTGCCGGCGCTGGATGCGATGAATCTGGATGGCAACCTGCGCTGGTCATGGAATCCCAGCGCCGGCACTCTCGCCGTAGTCTCCTATTCCACCACCCCGACGAACATCGTGGCCGTGCTCAAGGGCAACACGCTTGACCTTTCCTGGCCGGAGGACCACACGGGATGGCTGCTCCAGGCGCAAACCAACTCATTGAGCGTCGGCCTCGGCACCAACTGGAGCGTGTGGCCTGGCTCGGCTACCACCAACCAGGTGTCAATTCCGGTGGATGCCGCCAACGGAGCGGTCTTTTTCCGTCTGTTGATGCCTTGAACGGAGGGAGGATTTGCGGCCGGCTAGGTTGGTCGGCCGCAGGGTTGGGTTGGTTTGGGTGCGGTGGGGGTGCGGTCAGCGCGCTTCCACCGCTGTCATTTTTGGTCTTGAAATCAATGAAACAACAACTGTTCGTTCTTAGTGTGCTGGGCAGCGTCTGGCAGATGACTGCGTTGGGTGCAGTTGCGGCGTCGCCCGCCAGACCCAATATCATCGTCATCGTCGCGGATGACTTGGGCTACGCGGATGTCGGCTTCAACGGCTGCAAGGATATTCCTACGCCCAACATAGATTCGCTGGCGCGGCAAGGCATGCGGTTTTCCAGCGGTTATGTCTCGCATCCTTTTTGCAGCCCGACCCGCGCGGCGCTGATGACCGGTCGTTACCAGCAACGGTTTGGTCATGAGAACAATCCGGTCTTGGATCCTAAGGACACGACCTTGGGCCTGCCCACAAACCAGGTTACCGTGGCGGATGTTATGCGGCAGGCTGGTTATAGGACGATTGGCATCGGCAAGTGGCACCTGGGCGGCGCGCCGTGCTTTCATCCGAACGCGCGCGGCTTCACTGATTTCTTTGGATTCCTAGACGGGGGGCATGTGTATCTTCCGTCCAAGTTGAATCGCCAGAACCCGAACTCCGTGACACGCGACCAAGAGCCGCTGGCCGAACCGGAATACATGACCGATGCGCTATCGCGCGAAGCGGCGAACTACATCGGCAAATACAAAGCACGGCCCTTCTTCCTCTATCTAGCTTACAATGCCGTCCACCGGCCGTTACAGGCCACCGAGAAGTATCTGGCGCGCTTTGCCAGTATCTCCGACGAGCGCCGCCGCACTTACGCCGCGATGGCCAGCGCCATGGACGATGGCATCGGCCGGGTGCTGGAAACCATTCGAGAGAACAACCTGGAGCGCAACACGTTGATCTTCTTCCTCAGCGACAACGGCGGACCGCGCAATGAGGCGCTGCCCGCTCATAATGATCCGCTCCGCGGCCACAAGGGCGATCTATTCGAGGGCGGCATCCGCGTGCCCTTCGTTATGCGCTGGCTGGGTCACTTGCCAGAAGGCACGGTCTATGACGAACCGGTGAGCGCCCTGGACATCTTCCCCACGGCGGCGGCTCTGGCTGGCGCGACAGTGCCGTCGGATCGGAAGATGGACGGCGTGAACCTCCTACCTTACCTATTGGGTGAGAAGAGTGGCCCGCCCCACGCACGGCTATTCTGGCGGACCGGCGGCGGCATAACTTGGGCCGTGCGCGAAGGCCGCTATAAGTTGGTGCAGAACGATCCGGGCGCACCGGAGCTGTACGATTTGTCGGCGGACATTGGCGAAACCAAGAACATTGCGAAGGAAAATGGCGAGGTCGTCAGGCGCTTGTTGCAGGCGCAAGCGGCTTGGAATGCGGAATTGATCCCGCCGTTATGGGCACATGCCGGGGCGGTGCCGACTAAGACCGAGGCCGCGGCCACCGGCAAGATTTCTACGCAACCTACTCCGGCAACGGCGGCACCCGTGGGCGGTAAGATAGCAGACTAACAAAGAAACCGGCTATGAATAACTCCATCAAACTCTTGGCCTTGGGTTTGGCGGTCATTGGTTCTGCTCGGGCGGAAGCTGCACCCCAAAAGTCAAAGCCTAACCTGCGGCCCAACATCCTCTTCATTATCTTTGACGATTGGAACTGCACGCATGCCGGTGCCTATGGTTGTGATTGGGTGAAGACACCGAACTTTGACCGCGTCGCTCGCGAAGGCGTGCTGTTCCGGAACGCCTTCACGTCGAATCCCAAGTGCAGTCCGTGTCGTACCAGCATTCTCACGGGGCGTAACTCCTGGCAGCTTAAGGAAGGAGTGTCGCACTGGGGCAATTTCCCATCCGGCTTCGAGACTTATCCCGATATGTTGGAGCGAGCAGGTTATGCCGTAGGTTACACCGGCAAGGGCTGGGCGCCGGGTGATTTCAAAGCCTCCGGACGAACACGCAATCCCGCTGGCCCGGCCTTCGACAAACTTACCCAGGAAGTCATCGCCTCTGGCATAGCTAAGAATGACTATTCAGGGAACTTCGGCGAGTTCCTCAAGCAGCGCGATAAGGACAAACCGTTTTGCTTCTGGATGGGGTTTCAGGAACCGCATCGCGCCTACGAACTCGGTTCCGGCGTGCGCCTCGGCAAGAAGCTTGAGGACGTGAAAGTACCCGCCTACCTGCCGGACAACCGGTTTGTCCGCAGTGACTTGCTGGATTACGCCGTGGAAGTCGAGTGGGCCGATAAGCAGGTGGGCCGCGCGCTGAAGCTATTGGAGGACTCCGGGGAACTGGATCAGACACTAGTCATCGTCACGTCCGACCAGGGCATGCCGTTTCCGTATGTGAAGGGTCAGATTCACGAAGACGCCTTCCGCCTGCCGCTCGCGATGCGCTGGCCCGTCGTCATCAAGCCGGGCCGTGTGGTGGAGGATTTCGTCAACGTGCGCGATCTCGCGCCAACTTACTTGGAACTCGCCGGTCTCAAGCCGCATCCACAGATGACCGGTAAGAGCTTGGTGAACCTCTTGCGCTCGAAGAAGTCCGGCTGGATTGAGAACCGCGCCGTGATGCTCGTCGGCAAGGAGCGCCACGATCTTGGCCGACCGCACGATCAGGGCTATCCGGTGCGGGCGTTGCGGACCAAGGAGTTTCTTTATGTTCACAACTTTCACCCGGAGCGCTGGCCGGTGGGCAATCCCGAGGCTAACTTCCCCAATTGTGATGACGGCCCCACCAAGGAGGTCGTCAAACTGTTGGGCGGTTACTACTACGAACTCTGTTTCGGCAAGCGCCTGCCCGACGAGTTGTATAACATCCAGCGCGACCCGGAATGTGTGAACAACCTCGCCAACGACTTGTTCTACGAGCAGACGCTCGCCAAACTGCGGTCTGACATGATGCGCCTTATCAAGCGGGAGCAGGATCCGCGCGCCCTCGGCACCGCCGAGGTCATTGAAAGCTACCCGTATCTTGGCAATCGTGGCCACGACTACGACTCTTGGTTGAGGCGGCAGGAACCGAAGCTGGAAGAAGCGATTAAGGCGAAGGCGGCGGCGGGTGGCCAGCCGGGTAAGAAAGGCACGCAATCCGTTGGCACCGCGCCGGAAAGGTGAGCAACTGCACTGGCTGAAGGATAGCACGCGAGCTTAATCCCATGAAGTCACTTACAATTCTCCCGGCACTGCTCTCCCTTCTGGGCGGCGCTTCTCTCGCCACCGAATCGCCACGATGCCCCAACCTCGTCTTCATCCTGGCCGATGATCTCGGCGTGGGGAGCGTCAATTGCTACCACGCCGCCACCAACCTGGTCCGCACGCCGAACATTGACCGGTTGGCGCGCGATGGGCGGCGCTTCACTGACGCGAACACTCCGGCGTCCGTCTGTTCGCCCACCCGCTACGCGGTGCTCACGGGTCGTTACTGCTGGCGTACCTCGCTCAAGCACGAGGTGTTGGCGGTCGGCGATCCGCTCTGGATCGAGACCAACCGCCTGACCGTAGCGTCGCTGCTCCAGCGGCAGGGCTATCACACCGCAGCGATCGGCAAGTGGCACCTCGGCTACGGCCCGACCAACCCTGTTAACTACACCCCACCCTCCTGCCTGGCCCCCGGGATGTCGGGTTCGATTATCACTTCGGCGTGCCTTCCAACCACGGCGATGTCACCGGCATCTTTGTGGACATCGAAGGAGTGCTCGGCTTGCGCTCCACCAAGGTGGTCCCGTTTGGCAAGACCATCTACCGAGGCCAACCCTTCATGGGCCTGGACGCCCCGCAGCGTCAAGACAAGCTCGTCATGGACGTTTTGACGGATCAGGCCGTTTCCTGGCTGGGGAAGCAGGATGCACGCGCACCCTTCTTCCTCTACTTCACGCCGGTAGCAGTGCATCAGCCGGTCACGCCTTCGGCCAAGACCAAAGGCACAAGCGGCTGCGGGCCCTACGGCGACTGGATTCACGAGCTCGACAACTCTGTCGGGCGTATCCTCGATGAGCTCGACCGGCTGAAGCTGGCGGACAACACCTTGGTCATCTTCACCAGCGACAATGGCGGCGTGCTCCTCACCAGCGGCGACGCCCCCGAAGCGAAAGCCTACGCGGCGGGGATGCGGGTGAGTGGTCCTTGGCGCGGACGCAAGCACAGTATTTACGAAGGCGGCTTCCGCGTCCCTTACCTTGCCCGCTGGCCTGGAAAAATCCCCGCTGGAACGGTGTGCGACGAAACGATCAATCTCGTAGATACCCTAGCCACAACCGCCGCGCTCATTGGCCAGAAACTCCCGCCCGCCAGGGACGGTGCCGAGGACAGCTTTAACTTCCTGCCAGCACTGCTGGGCCAGAAGCTCTCCAAGCCGCAACGACCGGACATGGTGGTTCACAGCGCGGATGGCGTTTTCGCCATTCGGCAAGGCCCGTGGAAGTGGATTGAAGGCAGGCCGAGCAAGTCCAAACCGCCGAAAGGGCGTGCCGAGGAGTTCAAGCCACAGCTTTACAACCTCAAGGATGATCCGGCCGAAACGCGGGACGTATCTGCCCAACACCCCGACGTGGTGGCTCGTCTTCGTGCTTCATTGCACAAATACCGGAGCCAGGGTCACAGCCGGGATAATCTCTCGAACCTATGAACTGGCGAGTGACGGTTTCATGCGGCTTGGCGCAGGTCGTCCGCGAGCAAATCGGGGCATCTGGCCCAGCAAATTCGCGGGGCCACGAATTTCTTGAACGCATGGGTTATTGGCAAAGACACGAGAAATTGGGGC
>CAINDV010000567.1 GCA_903847485.1 uncultured Verrucomicrobiota bacterium | reverse complement strand
GCCCCAATTTCTCGTGTCTTTGCCGATAACCCATACGTTCAAGAAATTCGTGGCCCCGCGAATTTGTTGGGCAAGATGCCCGGATTCGCTGGCGGAGGACCTGCGCCCAGCCGCATGAAACCGTCACTCGCCAGTCATAAATAATTAACCAAATATCCCGATTTCACTGTCCATTTTTTCGAAACAAGCCCAACCTGACTCGAACGGGTAACCGTTGGCATTGGGGTTGCGCCGAAATTATCGAAACAAGCCCAGAAAATTCCTGCTTTGAAAACTACGCGACACGCCGCACCCACTCCGTTGACTCTGCTTTGCGTTCTGGTAGCATGGCGGCGTTACCATGGCCGGCAAAGCTCAAATCTTACTCCAGCGTTTTCGCGCGAAGGTGCAGGGCTTTGTGGACGAGCCGGCGCTGGCGCTGCACGATCAGCTTTCGATGCTCCAGCGGTTCGTCCACTTCTGGGTGGTCGTGTACCGCGCCTTTGTGCGGAACCGCTGCCCGGTGCATGCCTCGTCGCTCTCTTACACCACGCTGCTGGCGCTGGTGCCGTTGCTGGCGGTAGTGCTCGGCGTGACCAGCAGTCTGCTCAAGAGCGAAGGCGAGCACCGCATCGAGCAGTTTATCGAACAGATGGTTGACAACCTCATACCGCCGGCGGTGTTGGGCAGTCAGCAGCCTTCGTGGAAGGAATTCATTGGCCCGGTGTTGCCGCCGAAAGCGTCTGAAGTTAAGCCCCAGGAAACGGCGCTGGAATTCGCGCCAGCCGGCGTGCCGGCGCGCGCGCCCGGCGATTCCGGCACGAACGCGGTCGCCCTCGCCTCGCTGGTGCTGGATGAGCGCGCCGTGGCCGCCCGGCGCGAGGCGGCTAAGTGGATTAACACCTTCGTCCAGAACACTCGCAGCGGCACTCTCGGCGTTACCGGCATGATCATGCTGATCTTCGTAGTGATCTCGCTGATGGCGCGGATCGAGGAGACGTTCAACGACGTCTGGGGCGTGACGCAGGGGCGGACGTGGTTCACGAAGGTGATCCTTTACTGGACGGCGGTCACGTTGGGGCCGGTGTTACTGATGGCGGGCCTTGGGCTGGCGAGCGGTACGCAGGCGGAGAGTATCCGGCATTTCATCACGCAGATGGCCTTTCTGGGCAACCTGATCTTCAAGGTGCTGCCGTTCTTCATCCTATGGCTGGCGTTCACGCTGTTTTACCAACTCATGCCGGCGACGAAAGTACGCTGGAGCGCGGCGGCGGTGGGCGGGTTAGTGGGCAGCCTGTTATGGACCGGCAACAACCTCATCGCCTTTCTCTACATCTCGCGCGTCGTCACGGCGAGTAAGTTTTACGGCAGCCTGGGCCTCGTGCCGGTGATCATGGTGGGGCTGTATTTTTCCTGGCTCATCCTGCTGTTTGGCGCGCAGGTGAGCTACGTCTGGCAAAATCGCGTCGTCTATCTCCAAGAGCGCCTGGCCGAGCAGGTCAACCAGCGCGGGCGCGAGTTCATCGCCCTGCGGCTGATGACGGCTGTCGGGCAACGGTTCCAAGGCGGCACGCGGCCAGCGACGATCCCGGAGTTATCCGTCGCGCTGGCCGTGCCGACCCGGCTCGTGCAACAGGTGATGCAAACCATGCTCACATCCGGCTTAGTGGTGGAAGTGGCGGGACGCGATCTGGGTTACGCGCCGGCGCGTCCGCTAGAGACAATCAATTGCCATCAGATACTCCAAGCCATGCGCGCCACCAACGGACAAGAGTTGGCGACCCGCGACGAACCGGTGCGCGGCGAGGTGCTAGGGGAATTCGCGCGCATCCAGGAGGCGGAGCGTCAGGCCGCTGCGACCGTCACGATGCTCGCGCTGGTCAATCGCGTCCAGGCCCGCCTCGAACTGGCGTCGCCGGAAGATACGCGCGAACTGAAGGCGGCGAAGGCAGTCGAGCCGGAGCGCCGGGAGGAAGACTCGGATTTGGCTAAGATAGAGCTTTCCGCGCCGGCCAGTTCTGCGGCGGTGGAGACGCTTAAGCCACCATTGCCCGCAGTGCCAGCCGAGGCCCCGGCACTTACAGCCGGGCCACGCCGTTCCGCGATTCCGCCGGACGAAACGCCACCGCTGGACTAGCGGAGGCAGCAGCCAGGAGTTATAAGTTAGAACCTAGAAGTAATAAGTGCCGAGTCCGAATGAATGACCAAGCCCAAATTGCGAATTGTCGCCGGTGGCGCGTCAGTTCCGTGCCGAGCCTTGCGCTCCGTGCCATTGCGGAGGCATCCTATTTCGCACATCTTGCTCCTCCATCCTCCATCTTCCATTCTCCAGGGGCTTTTTCCAAACCCCGGCGACGGACGGTAGGCGACGCTCCGGCGGAGAACACGTTCCCGGATTACCCGCCGACCGGCTTTTCGGATTTCGGGCTTCCTTCGGACTTCGGACTTCTTCACTACCTCCTAACTTCTACCTCCTAACTTCTAACTCCTAACTCCTAACTCCTAACTCCTAACTCCTAACTCCTAACTCCTAACTCCTAACTCCTAACTCCTAACT
>CAINDV010000566.1 GCA_903847485.1 uncultured Verrucomicrobiota bacterium | reverse complement strand
TGCCACAATATGCGCCGGACGGCGGCATCGCGGAGCGACACAAATGGCTGCCCGAGATTGGCGGCGAGAAAACCGTCCAGCGCCGCGTCCAACGCCGGGTCGGGCGCGAGCTCCATCGAAAAAGCCGCCGGCGCCAACCATCCCGCCGCCCAGAAGTAGCTCGCGCTGGAAGCGTCTGGTTCAATGTGGAATTCGCCACCCTGACTAGGAAAGGCCGCGCAGAGCTTCCGCGTCATTTCGACGTAAGGCATTTCCTCCGCGTTAGCTCCGGTCACTTGCACCGCCCACCCGCCACGCTCCGCGCAGAGCAGCAGCGCCGAGGCGAACTGCGAGCTTTCCGCCACGCTCACCTGACACGGCTTCGCTTCCGCGCTCGGCGCTCCGCGTTCCGCGCGGCCGTGGATGATGGCGGGCAATTTGTCGTTCGCCGACTCCACGCGATGCCCGAGCTGGCGCAGCGCCTGGAAGAGCGCCGCCTGCGGACGCTCGTGCATCCGGGGAACGCCGCTCAGGCGATAAACGCCCCGGCCCAGGCAGACCAGCGCCGCCAGAAAGCGCGCCGCCGTGCCCGCGTTGCCGACGAAGATCTCCAGCGGCTGCTCCGCCGTGCCCGCGTGCGGAATGGTCCCGCCCAAGCCGCGCACCGTGATGATGCGGTTGCAGGATTCCTCCGGGTCCGGTACCACTTGCACCGCGAAGCCCAGCGTCTTCAGCGCCTCCACCATCACCTGCGTGTCCTCGCTCCACAACTCGCCGGTGAGCGTCACTTCGCCTGCGGCCAGCGCCGCCAGGATCAACGCGCGGTTCGTGATGCTCTTCGACCCCGGCACCGTGATCTCGGCGCGCACCGGGGCGGCGAACGGAATGATTTCGATGAGCTTCGGCAGCGGCATGGGGAAAATTCCGGCGCTACTCGGTGGAAAACGCCGTGGCTTGCGCGGCCCAGGCATCACGCCGCTCTCGCGCCGTCGCGAGGAAGCGCTCCACGCCCTTCGCGTCGCCGCGCTCCAGCTTGGCCTTCACGGCGAGAAGCTCCTTCGCCAATGCACCCAACTCGCGGCTGAGATTGCGGCGGTTGGCCAGCGCGATGTCCCGCCACATCTCGACGGAACTAGAAGCTATGCGCGTGGTGTCGCGGAAACCGCCGGCGCACAGCAGCGCCAATTCCCGCGTCGCCCGCGGCTCCAGCACATGCGCCGCCAGCGCCGCCGCCACGAAATGCGGCAGATGACTGGACCGGCTCACCAGCGCGTCGTGTGCCGGCGCATCCAGCTCCAGCACCCGCCCGCCGACGGAGCGCCAGAGACGCTTCACCTTCAACCGCGCCCCGGGTGCCGTGCGCGGCGTGGAGGTGACGACGCACACCGCGTTGTGAAACAAATCTCCGCGCGCCGACGAGACGCCCGTCCGCTCGGAGCCAGCCATCGGATGGCTGCCGACGAAGTGCGCCCCCGCCCGCGCCACCAGCGGCTCCAATTCCCGCACCACAACGGCCTTGACGCTGCCCACGTCGGTGACGACCGCGCCCCGGCGCAGCACGGGAAGCATCTGCGTCACCAGCCCCGGCATCTGCGCCAGCGGCGTGCAAAGGACTACGAGGTCCGCCCCCGAAACAGCTTCCGCCAAATCAAGCGTCACCTCATCCACCGCGCCCGCCTGCCGGCACTCGGCGATGCTGGCCGCCCGCCGGACGAAGCCGACTACCGCGTGCGCCAAGCGCCGTTCCCGCAAGGCGATTCCCAAGGAACCGCCCAGCAGGCCGACGCCAACCAAAGTGACTTTCTTCCATTGCACGGCGGAATTAAGCGCGAAAACCGCGTCCGGCGAAAGCAAATCCGGCGCTCAACCGCAGCCCGTCGAAGGGAAACTAACGATGAAACCAGCGCCACCCGCCCGCCCTGAAACCGGAGCGTGGCTGGCTCAGTCGCAACGGCCAGGAATGCGGGCCAAACGCACTCTTCGCCGAACGACCACGGGCTTCTGAGGTTGTGGCGGAGCGGATCCGGCTGCGGCTGAGTCGTATCCATGCAGATGGTGGTAGGGCGAGGCTCCTGCCGAGCCGCTTTCGACGCGGGTTTCGACGCCTTTTTTCTTTGCGGCGGCCAATCACTGACCAATGACCCCAGACGGAGTGGTGGCCAGACACCCGTTTCACAAGCCCAGCGCGGCTCGGCAGGAGCCTCGCCCTACCGGCTATTGAATAGCTGCGGCTGAGACAGCAATGCGCCGCAACTGCATGGAACCGTCCGCGCGACCGCAGCCGCTACTTCCAGACGCGCGGCAGCCACGTCGTCAGCGGCTCGATGTAGGTGATCAGCAGCACACCGATCAGCAGCACTACGAGCATCGGCAGCGATGCGCGAGTGACTTCGCTCATCGGCTTTTTGAAGCGATAGGATGCCAGCAGCAGATTCATGCCCACCGGCGGCATGAGGAAGCCGAGTTCGAGGTTGGCCAGGAAAATGATTCCCAGGTGAATCGGGTCAATGCCGAACGCCAGCCCGATGGGCACCAGCAACGGCACCACCACCACGATCGCCGCGTAGATTTCCATCAGCGCGCCCACGACCAGCAGGAACAGATTCAGCAGCAGCAGGAACACCCACTTGGATTTCACCGCGCCGGTCACCCAGGCGATGCACTGGTCAGGCACCTGCGCATCAATCAGGAAATGCGTGAAGCCCATCGCCACGCCTACGATCAGCAGCACGCCGCCCACCAGCAGGCCACATTCGACCATCACGCGCGGCACGTCCTTCACCAGCCGCAGGTCGCGGTAAATGAACACTTCCACCACAAACGCATAAAACGCTGTCACCGCCGCCGCTTCGACCGGCGAGGCCCAACCGCCGAAGAGCATCACCAGCGCCACCACCGGGATGCACAGTTCCCACTTCGCTTCCCACACCGCCGCCCACGCCTTGCCCGCCGCGAATTTCACCCCTTGCGGTGCCTGCTTCGGCCCGCGCCCGATGCCCCACCACGCCGTCATCGCCATCATCACCACGCCCGGAAGCAGCCCGCCCTTAAACATCTCCTCCATTGTCACGCTCGTCGCACCGCCGCCGCTGGCGACGATCGAATACAAAATCGGCGGCAGGCACGGCGGAAACAAAAGCCCCAGCGAACCGGCACCGGTCAGCAGCCCCAGCGCGTTCCGCTCGGAATAACCCGACGAGCGCAGAATCGGCATCAACAGCCCGCCCAGCGCGATGATCGTCACACCGGAAGCTCCGGTGAACGACGTGAAAAACGCGCACAGAAACACCGTCACCACCGCTGGCCCGCCGCGCATCTGGCCAAACCAGGCGTTAAACAGCGCCAGCAGCCGCTTCGCCGCGCCGCCTTCCGCCAGGAAATACCCTGCCAGTGTGAACAGCGGAATCGTCGGCAGTGTGGGGTTCACCACCAGCCGGTAATGGTTGATCGGTATCGAAGCCACCACGTCGCCGCCGCTCCAGATCAACACCAGCGCCGCGCCGCCCAGCGCCGTGAACACCGGCGCGCCCAGTGCTGTAGCCAGCAGCAACGCGATCATTCCCGGCCACCGCAGCTTCTCCGGCGACACCGGTGCCCAGCACCCGACCGCCACCACGACCAGCCCCACCGCCAGCGTCACCAGCCGTCCGCGCCACGTTTGCCCGCCGAACCACACCAACCGCGCCGCGATCAGCGCGAACCCCACCACCAGCAACACTTGCACGCACCACACCGGCACCCCGTAAGCCAGCTCCTGCCCCAAGCGCCGGCTCACCAGCACAAACTCCACGCTCGCCCCGCAGAGCAACGCGCACACCGCCGCCGCGAAGCCGCCGCTGAACGCCTGCGCCACCGCTTTCACCCGCCCCCGCAGATACGTGCTCAGCGTCGCGAGCGAGAGCAGCCGGTTCTCCCGTGCCGCCAGTGCCCCGCCGAGCATCGCCACCGCCAGCACCAGGTGCCGTACGATGGGCGTCGCGCTCTCGACGCCGGGCAGGAAGCCACTCAGGAACTTTCGGTGAAGGATTTCCCAGCACGGCAAAAGCACCATCACCGCCAGCGAGGCGACGACCAGGCCGTTTTCCGTGCGCCGAAGCCAACGCTGCCATCCGCGCACCGATGCGGTTGGGACAATTTCGGGTGTGGGCTGTGCCATCATAACGGCGGCAGTTTATGCCACACCTCCCCGCCGATTGCGAGGCTGGAATCCGCGCCAACCTAATCCCATGCCGGGTGCAGCCAGGCTCCGCCCCGGAATAGTGGGGCAGCCGTCCGCGGTTGCTACCGTCGCGGCGACCGTCCCGGTCGCAGTGCGATCTGGCAGGCCCAACGCCAACCGGGACGGTTGGCGGGACGCCGGCAGCCGGGACTGACTGCCCCACTACGCGGCGGGACCGCCAGTAACTAAGCCGTAACCATGCAGTTGAAACCGCCAAGAAAACCGCCGAGACGCGATGAACGCAGAGGGAAACGGCTGCTGGCAATCCCGCCCACCAGTCACCCTTCAGTGAACAATAACCAGCCGCCCCAGCGCTGTCTTCTCTGCGTCCTTCGCTTTGCTATCTCCCAACTTCGTCGCGTTCGGCGAAGATTTTCGGCGAAACGTGTCGCGCGAAGGCCGCGCAGAAAGCGAAGGCAAACCAACCCGGACCGTTCCTTCGCTCCCTTCGCGGCCTTCGCGCGACCCGGAGTTGCGGCTCCGCCGCGCTATGCCTCTGCGGTTCATTGGATGGTCTTTCGCCTGCATAGTTGCGGTTAAGAAGTGTCCGCGGTGTGCTATCCCGGCAACATTGGGCTTTTTACCGCCGGGTGATTCGTGTTTACTGGCGCGGCTTTTATGAGCGAGACACATCCGCTGACGACAACAACATTTGATCTGCCGGGCTACCGCGTGGTGAAATCCTTCGGCGTGGTGCGGGGGATTATCGTGCGGTCGCGCTCGATCATCGGGAACATCGGCGCGAGCCTGCAATCGCTGGTCGGCGGCAACATCTCGCTCTACACGGAGTTGTGCGAGCGGACGCGCGGCGACGCCTTCCAGTTGATGCTGGCACACGCCGGCGAACTGGGGGCCAACGCGGTCATCGGCGTGCGTTACGACGCGACGGAGATCGGCGCGGGCATCACCGAGGTGCTCTGCTACGGCACGGCGGTGTTTGTGGAGCCAGTGAGTCGCTGAGTCGTCAAATGGTTAAATCGTTAGATCGTTAGATCGTTGAAACGAGAAGCTTCCGACACCTGTGGAACCATCCAACCCTTCAACCGAGGCTCGTTCAAAACTCTGGCGGCGGACGGTAGGGCGACACTCCTGCGGAGCCGCCACCAACGCGGAACGCCGACATTTTTGTCGGCCAGTCCCCGCAAGCCAAGATCACGCCGACAAAAATGTCGGCGCT
>CAINDV010000565.1 GCA_903847485.1 uncultured Verrucomicrobiota bacterium | reverse complement strand
GGGCGGAATGTGTTTGCGGGGTGCATACATTCCGCCCCTACGGGGCTTGGGATTCTGTACTGTCCGTGGCTATAAACATGGCGCTCCTACGGAGCTGGCACTGAACGGCGCTTGCCTTAACTAAACGGCAGTGCCCCATCGGATGGAGGTAGGGTGGCCGAAGGCCGGGTGAGGGGTTGGCTGCTCAATTCACCAGTTGTCATAGGTAAATGGTATCAGAACTCCTGACCGGTGAGCACGAATTCCAACCAGCATGGAAACGAGCTGGGTCCAAGTGCGCCGGGTCAGTGGACCTGGCCTACAGCAATGGCTCGGGCCTGTAGTCCCGGTGCCCTCACCGGGCGGCCCACACCAATTCCTCGGGTCAGGAGTTCAGGGTCTATTCGTTCACCGCCGCGCCAGCCAGTCCAGCAGTCGTTCACCGGTAAAGACCCAGAGCACCGCTGCCACCGCGATGTAGGGACCGTAGGGCAACAGGCGCGAGCCTTTGCCCCGTCGCAACAGAATGGGAATCCCACCTCCAAGCGCGCCCAACACCGAACTGGCGAAGAGGCAGAAGATCGTCGCCGGCCAACCGAGAAACGCGCCGATGGCCGCCATGAATTTCACGTCGCCCAGGCCCATCGCCTCGCGCGGTAGCATGATCCGGGCGGCCACCGCTTCTAAGTGCAGCACCGTCGCCGGATCGAACACGTCGTCGCCGATGCGGAGCTTTTTCGGACTTAGCCGCACTACTACGTCCTGGTAACAGCGGTCCACCATTTCCACCTTTTGCGCCGTGACGGCGATAACATCTGAGTCGCGGTAGAAGAATTCGTCGTACGGCAACTCCCGGTCGGGTAACACGATGGCCGTTTCGCCGAAGATGATCTTAGTGCCAGGCGCGAGTTCCAACTTCTGCCGGCCAAAGAGCAGTTTGCCCAGCCGCAGAACGAAGTAGATCAGCCCCGCCCCGACGGCGGCACCGAGGAAGCTGGCCTTCATCGCCTCCGCGAGCGAGTGCTGCCCATGCAGCTCCGGCACTAGAAATGAACACAGGACACCCACACCAATGCCGCCCAGCGTGATCTCGTCCGGGATGATGTAATGCTCCGCGTCAATAAACGCCGCGACTGTCAGCCCCGCCAGCAGCAGGCAATAAACCAGCGCCACCGCCGGCGAGCGCTCGCCGAAAGTCAGCCAGCACGCCAGGAAGCTCAACGCGGTCAGCAGTTCTACGACGAAGTAGCGCGCGGTGATCGGCGCGCCACAGTGACGGCATCGCCCCCGCAGGAAGAGCCACGTCACCAGCGGCAGATTCAGATAGCCAGGGATGGAATACTTGCAGTGCGGACAATGCGACGGCGGCGAGACTATGCTCAGCCCCAGCGGCATCCGATAGATGCAGACGTTCAGGAAGCTGCCCACCACCGCGCCGAACACGAAGAATACCACCGACCAGAAGTGGACTGGCATCGCCGCCAATTGATCAAGTGTGACGATGCCTTCAATTGCCATAGATGTTTGCTTCCAATGCGCGCCGCATCACCGCCACCGGCGCGGGCTGGTCGGTCCAGATTTCCAACGCCTTGGCACCTTGATACAGCAACATGCCGAGGCCGTTGGCGGCGCGCGCGCCGGCGGCGCGGGCGGCGTGGAGGAAAGGCGTTTCCGCCGGACGATAAATCATGTCGTAAGCGGCGGCGGCACAGTGCAGAGAAAACTTCTCCGGATCGAACGGCAAGGCATCCTCCGCCCGCAAGCCCAGCGAAGTGGCGTTGAGTGCCAGGTCCACCGCGCCCGCCGGGCAATCCAGCGACACACGCACGCCGGGCCAGCGCTGGCGGATTTCATCGGCGACGGCCTGGGCCTTGGCGCGGGTGCGGTTGAGCAGATACAACTCGGCCACGCCTTCGGTGGCCAGTTTGAGCGCCGCCGTGCGGCCCGCGCCGCCAGCGCCGGGCAAGAGCACCTTCGCGCCCGCCGGCTCCAAGTCGAGATTTTCGCGCAGCGACTGGGTGAGCGCGGCGGCATCGGTGTTGAAGCCATGCGCGCGGATTTCTCCGGCGGGCGACTGCGCGAAAGCGCCGACCGGAAGCCACTCGCCGTGCTCATCGCGCGCCTCGAAACGGATGGTGTTCACCGCGCCCCACGTCCGAGCAGATTCGTCTAACACGTCCACCATCTTGATGGCGAGCAGCAGCGGAAGAAGGTCGAAGGTTGACTCTCGACGCCGATCACGCGCGATTCCCATTTCCGCTTTCCGCTTTCCGCTTTCCGCCTTTGCTTCGCAGGCCAGGTAACGCCAGTTAAGCCCCAGCGCCGTCAACGCGGCGTTGTGCATGGCCGGCGGCGCGGAGTGCTTGATGGGATGGCCGAGCACCGCGCAAAAGCGCGTGGCAGCATCAATCGGTTGGGGCGGAACATCCGGCACGCGGGGTTTATAGGCGGAGACGCGCCAAGTTCAAAGCCCAAAGTCTCGCCTGGCCCGCATCTGGACAGCCCCGCCGAAGTGGCGCGGGCACTGTCCTGCGGTGGTCTTACCAAACGCGCGACTGTCAACACCAACGCCGATCAGGCCACCGCGACAGGACCGCAGACCGCAGCGGAGCAAACCGCCCCGCTGCGCATCCGAACCCCCGGCCACTCATTAAGAAAAATGGATATTCTTAGTGGTCGCCGGCAACTTCACCGGTCAAGCGATGAAGCTATAGTCATAGGGTTTACGCTGCTCACGCACGATCCATTGGTTGGCGGCGGCCGCATTGGCACCGGTGAATTGCTCCGTGTCCGGATTCCATTTCAGAGGCTGGTTCATGCGGACGGAGATCACACCGAGATGCGCCACAGAAATGGAACGGTGGCCAATTTCCACGTCGCAAACGGGGTCCTTGCGGCTCCGCACACAGTCGAAGAAATTGCCCATGTGGTCACTGCTCTTGTAGAGCTTGACCGGCCGGTCTTCGGGCAGGGGCGTGTCCAGCAGCTCCGGTTTGCTGGCCTTGATGGAGCCACGTGTGACAAATACCCAGCCGTCCGAGCCGAGGAACTGGATGCCGTTGGGGGTCCGATTGGCGTTCCCGACGACGTTGCGATCCGTGCCGGTGTTCTCATCCACAATCGTCATGGTGACACCGTTGGCGTATTTCATGTTGATGCGGTAGTTGGCCGCAGCGGTGAAGCCTCCAGGCGTCATCTCGGACAGGGACTTGCCGTCAATCTCCACCGGGCCGCTGCGTTCCGTGCCATTGCCCCACTGGGCGATGTCATTGTGATGCGCACCCCAGTCGGTCATCTGGCCGCCGGAGAAGCAATACCACCAGCGGAAATCCCAGTGTGCGCACTTGGCCCGGTAATTCTTGGTTTCAGTGCCATCCGGGGCTTTCTTGATCTCCACTTCACCGACGTAGTCCATTTTGGGAGCCTGGCCGAGATAGAAGTCCCAGTTCAAGCTCTCGGGAATCGGGATGGATTGAAAAGGTCCGCCTTTCGGCCCGGTGGGCAGGCCCACGATCATGTGCTGGAGCTTGCCGATGCGGCCATTGCGGACCAGTTCGCAGGCCAGGCGGAACTTGGCGTCGCTGCGCTGCTGGCTGCCAACCTGGAGAATGCGTTGGTTTTCGCGCACGGCTTTGACGAGCCGCTTGCCTTCGTCAATACAGAGGGTGAGAGGCTTTTCGGAATAGACATCCTTGCCGGTCTTGACGGCGAGCAAGTTCACCAGCGTATGCCAGTGATCGGGCGTGCCGGTGACAATGACATGCACGTCGTCACGCTCCATGAGCTTGCGGAAGTCGGTATAGACTGCGGGCACTTTCTCACCGGACTTGAACTGTTGCGCCGCCGAGTCGGCGTGGGACTGGTCCACGTCGCAGACGGCGATGACTTCTCCGAAACGGCGGGCGGCACCGCAGTCGCCCCGGCCCTGCCCGCCGCAACCAACGAGGGCGATGCCAGGTTTGTCGTTCGGCCCGAGCGGTTTCGGGGCGGCGGCCTGGGCGCGATCTTGTTCCAAGAACCAAGCCGGCACGCCGGTGGCGGCGGAGATAGCGGCGGTGGCCTTAAGGAAACGACGACGATTGATTTGGAATGACTGTGTATTCATGGCCGAAGTCTAGCTTGTGAGTAGCAACGGGATCAAGAAGAAAACGCTGGACCAGTGCCCACTTGCCCACTGCCCGCGGCGGATTCGCCACTATTTGGGGATGGGGTTACGCAGCCGGTGGCGGCGGCTGAACGCTTTACCCGGCGCTGCGAACCGGCGTGCCGGGGGATTTTGTCTCCCCGCCGGCGCCCGACGTTCCCGCGGGTCCTATGAAAGTCCAAACCGGGACAGAGTGCTGGCGCCAGGCGCGGCGCGGGCTCAGGGCCGCGGTGC
>CAINDV010000564.1 GCA_903847485.1 uncultured Verrucomicrobiota bacterium | reverse complement strand
CAATTGCAATCGACCGCAGGGGGCGCGAACTGGGGCTCGCCGCTCGCCCCCTGCTCGCTTTATATCGCTGCCAAAACGCGGGAAATTAGACCCACAAAAACCAAACAAAAAAACCACTTACACAGATTACTTTACAAAACCGCGAATTTTCCTCGCGACTCATCCCCAACACCGCCTGCATCATCCGTGGATCGCTCAACAGTATTTCCAGTTCCATGCCCTTTCTACTACCACAGCGTGGCTATTGCACAACAAGTTTATTCATCATTCTGCCTTCATCCTTTCCCTTTCACCCTATGCGGAAGGAGATTTTCACGACGAGCGCGCGGCCAAAGGTGTGCTGGAGGCGCTCCAGTATTTCCCGGCGGCGGTAGCGCACGATCTCGGAGAGCCAGGCGCTGCTGTCCACGTTGACGAAGAGTGTGCCTTTGCGCAGGCCGACGGGTTGGGCGTGGGCGGTGATGTTCGGATCAAGGAGTTCGTTCCAGGCTTTGACGACTTGCCCATCGAGCTGAAGCTCCTTCTTCAGCACGCGCTGGGTAAGGTCGGCCATGCTCAGGAAGCGGCGTTCCTGGGCTTTCTCCAGCGGGGCAAGGTCCACGCCGCGCCATTGCGCTAGAACGCGCTGCCGGGCGCTGCGCCGGGGGGAACCCAAGGGCGGTTGGAAACGACTGGGAAACGGGGCCAGCATCGGGCGACGGGCTTTGAAATCTTCGATTTGGAGTCTCAGATTTCAGAGGCGGGCGGCGGCGCGGGCGCGGTGACGTGGCTCGGCTCCGCCTGTTCATCCAACACCAGCACGCCGTGCGGTGGAAGCGGGACATCGCCCATGATAGTCTGGCCGCTGAGGTAGTCGTGCATGGGCTTGTAGAACTGGAGGCGAACGGGCGAGTGCTGGTGGTTGAGGAGGAAATAGAGGCGTTCGTCGTCGCGCTGGCGCAAGGCGACTTCGACGGTTTCGGGCACCTTGAGGAGCGGGTGGAGATTGCAGATCTGGCGCAGCCAGGTGACGAGGTCGTAGTAAAAGTGCTGGTGACTCATCGTGCCGAGATACACTGCCTTGCCGAGTCCGAAGGTGTTGAGCGTCATCGCGGGCTTGCCGACGTAGAAGTCCTTCGAGTAGGTGGCCAGCACCTGGCAGGTCCGGGCTTCGATGATATCGCACCAGAGGCGCGCGGGGTGGAGATGGCTGGTGGGGAAGGAGCCTTTGAAGATCAGATGGTTTTCCTCGCCTTGAGGCAGGGGGTCAAACTCCAGCACTTCCAAACCGAACAGTTCGGTGAGGTCGTGCGGGTAGCCATCATCGGGCGCGATGTGATGTTCGTCCACCAGGCCGGTGTTGAAGGTGGCCACGAGCGTGCCGCCGTTCTGGACGTAGAGCTTGAGGTTGTCCGCCTCGCTGCCGGACATCAATTGGAGCGAGGGCACAATGACCAGCCGATAGGAGGAGAGATCTTCGGACGGGCGCGCAAAGTCCACCGCGATGTTGCGGTCGTGGAGCGCGTTGTAGAAGAGTTGTATGTGCTCGCGGAGCTTGAAAGACCGGTTGGGCTGGTTGGGCTGCTGGAGCGACCATTCGTTATCGTGGCTGTAGAGGATGCAGACCTCCGGAACCACCTTGGTCCCCTTGATGGCTGGATCCAGGAGTTTCATTTCTTCCCCGAGTTGGGAGATTTCGCGGTAAATCCGGCTGTCCTCGTTCAGGTGGTGGGACATGACGGCTCCGTGAAATTTCTCCGAGCCAAACCGCGGCTGGCGCCAGCGGAAGAACAGGATGGCGTTCGCACCGCGGGAGAGTAGTTGATAGGTGAACATGCGCAACACGCCCGGCCGGACCAGGGAGTTCGCATCCTGCCAGGTGACGTTGCCAGCCTTGTGCTCCATGACCCAGAAGCCGGTCTCACCGTCTGGGGCGCGGATGCCCGTCTTCTTGAGCGAGCGCAGCATGTCAATCTCGCAAGCTAGTTCGGCGGACTTGGCGCGCAGGGCGGCGGTGCTCTCGATGGACACGAAGTCGAGCACCTCGGCCAAGTCGAAATGATCGAAGCGATGGACGAGCGGCCGCAGGTTGGTAGTGACGAGACAGTTCGGGACGAGGCGATGCAGCAGGTCGGCCTGCATCTTGACGTATTGCACGATGGTGTCGCTGCAAAACCGGTGCCAGTCCAGCACCAGCGCCGGGTTGTGGACGGTGGGGGCGGTCATGGGCATGGGCACCTGATCCCAAGCGGTGACCGTCTGCCCCCACTGCCGCAGGCCGAGCAAATGGTTAAGGCGGGTGACGGTTTCGTATTTGGATTCGAGCCACGCGTGCCAGTCGCGCCGCGTGTCCTCGTTGAAAGAATCTTCGGTGAAATTACCGCCGATGCCGTTGTCAATCTGCCAAGCGATTACTTGCGGATGCGTGCCCAGCAACCGGGCCATCTCGGCGACGATTTTCTTCGAGTAATCCCAATACACCGCGCTGTTCAGGCAGACGGCACGCCGGGTGCCCGGATGTTTGAGCAGACCGCATTCGTCGAGCGGGAGAATCTCTGGGTGTTTCTGCGAAAGCCAGGCTGGCGGCGCGGCGGTGGGAGTGCCGAGGATCACCTTGATGCCGGCACGGCCCATGATGTCCATGGCCCGCTTAAGCCAGGCGAAATCATAGCGGCCCTCCTCCGGTTCGCACAGGCCCCAGGTGAACTCGCCCATGCGGACGACATTCACGCCGGCGTCGCTCATCAACCGGGCGTCCTCCTTCCAAGAGGCTTCGGGGTCTGCTTCGGTTCCAGCATAGGGATAAACCCAGTGCTCCGGGTAGTAATCAACGCCGAAATACATAGGTGAGGCTTTCGATAAGGTTGCTGCCGCTGCTACCGCCCCCAATGGTAGGCCCGCCGCCGCCCATTGCAACTTGAAACTGCCCGTCTTGAATCCGAACTCCGAAGTCCAAATGACGAAGGACGAAGAGTCATTCGCGCTTCAGAGTCAGGGTTTAGCCCGTCCGAATACGCTCGCGGCCCGCGTAGCCGGCGTCGAGGTCGTGCCAGAATTCAACGGCCTCCTCGCCGTCCTCCCAGCAGAGAAACACTTCCCGCCCACCCATCAGGGCGGGAAAATCAATCAGCCCGCGATGCAGGTCTTGCAGCATGATCGCCCGCCGTGCGAACTCGGCGAGCACATCTCGCAGGTCGGCCACCGTCTGGAAATAGCCGTTCACCGTCGCGCCGCCAGTGTCCTGGCCATCGGCGATGATTGGGCGGAGCTTGCGCTCGCCCTTCTCCATGGCGCTCTGCGCGGCGCGCAACTGGGTGAGCCACTCCCGAATCTGCGGCAGGAGCGCCTGCGCCTCGTCGTGGGTGTAGTGTTTGGGGAACTGGTGGCTCATGGGCGGGGTTCTGGCGTCGGACCGGGAGCGGGGGCGGTCGCGGGGCCAAGCTTTAGTTCGAGCTTCAGGTTTTGGGGATCGAGCCGGAGCGCCTTCTGCCAGGCGTCGCGGGCTTGGGCCGGTTCCTTCAGCGCGTCGTAAATGTCGCCCAGATGGTCGAAGAGTGTGGCATCGGATTCCGGAGTCAGGGCGATGGCTTTTTGCAGCAGCTCCAAAGCTTTGACAGGTTGGCCAAGCTTGAAGAGCGCCCAGCCAAGGCTGTCGAGATAAGCGCCGTTTTCGGGTTCGAATTGGACGGCTTTTTCCAGCAACTCGCGGGCGCGTTCGAGGTTCTCGCCGCGGTCGGCCCACGAGTAGCCGAGGTAGTTCATGGCTTCCGTGAACTGGGGCGCAACCGCGAGGCACTTTTCGAGGTAGTCCGTGGCGAGTTCGAACTTGCCCAGGCGTTCGTAGGTCACGCCAATTTGGAAATAGAGATACTCGTTCAGGCGCTGCTTGTCGGTGGCCTGGGCGATGACCTCGGCGGAGATGAAGTGCTGAATGGATTCGGTGTAATTGGTCTGAGCGCCGTAGGCCAGACCGGTCAGGAATTCGGTGATGAACTTTTCGCCGAAACGGGTCCGCGCCTGGCCCAGCGTGGCGAGGGCACCGGGCGAATTGGTCAACGCGATTTGCGCCATGGCCAAGTCGTAGTAAGCCGGCTCGAAATCCGGCTTGAAGAGCAGGGCCTTGCGGAACCAATCCGCCGCACGGTCGGGGTGCTTCTGTTCGCTGGCGAGGCTGCCGAGGAAGAAATAGGCCTGCGGATCGGACGGATTGTCGCGCACCATGGCCTCCAGTTGGGCGGTGGCATTGGTGCGGTCCTGGCCGCGCAGGTAGATGTCAATCAGCTTGGCGCGGACTTGGGTGCGGACGATCGGGGAATCGGGATAACGGTTGAGCAGGTCGAGATAGATCGGAGCGGCCTGGTCGCGCTGGCTGAGGAGGTTGAAGCCATCGGCGAGTTTGAGCCGGAGGTTGGGGTCGGAGGGGTTTTGTTTCTCCGCCGCCGTCAGCGCCTGGAGCGCCTCGGCGCGCAGTTCGTCGCGGCGACCCGGAAGCAGCCGTCCGAGAGTGCTGTACATCTCCGAAAGATTGACGAGAAACTCCGGCGGCAAATCCGGCTGCTTGCCCGCTTGGTCGAGGGCCTCGTGGGCCTGAGCGTAGCTCTTGTCCTGCACGTAAATCGCGAACAGTGTGCGATAGGCTTCGACGGCGTCAGGAGCTTTGCGCAGGGCGGTACGAGAGGCGGCGATCGCCTTGTTGGTTTTACCCAACTGAGCACAGACCAAACCCAGTCGCGCGTAAAGCTCGCCCGAGGCCCCGGCCCGGGCGGTGGCTTTCTGGAGCACGTCGTAAGCGTCCTGGCCCAGTCCGCTTTCGATCAGGCGCTCACTGACTTCGAGGAGCAAGTCTTCATTGTCCGGATCCTTCCGGGCAGCCTGGGCAAACTGCTCCACCGCATCGGCGGAAGACTGGTTCAGATCATGGATGACCCCTGCCATGTAGTGGGCGTGTGCTTGCTCCAGCGCCGTGACGGTTGGCGGTTTGGGCGCGGCGGACGCACCCCCGGGCGCTGAAGTCAGCGGCGTTCGACGGTGCTGGCAGCCCGCCAAGGCAAGCAAGCCCAGCCACAGAGCCGTGCGGCAAAGATGTTGATTCAACGTCATGAACGATGACAAAGCCCACGCGCCGCCTGGCAAAACTCCAAGCGGCGTGGGGCTCTCGTGATAGGAATTGAACCAGCGCCGGCAGCTATTTCTGCCAGGTGCGCTTCTTGTGACGGTTCAAACGCAGCTTCTTCCGCCGCTTGTGCTTGTTGATTTTTGCCTTGCGGCGTTTTTTCAGTGAACCCATAGGTTAGATAGGAGCGGTCAGTAAACGACTTTGTTCAGCGGGTACTCGATGATGCCTTCCGCGCCCGCGTCCTTGAGTTGCGGAATAATGTCGCGCACGACATGCTCATCAATAATGGTCTCCACGGCCACCCAGCCTTCCTGGCTGAGGCTGGAGATGGTGGGGTTGCGCAGCGCCGGCAACTTCGCCAGTAACTCGGCGAGGCGGCTGCTCGCAATGTTCATCTTGAGGCCCACCTTGGTCTCGGCTTCGAGCGCACCTTTGAGCAGCAGGGCAAGCGTCTCGACCTTGCGCCGCTTCCAACTGTCCTTCCAGGCGTCGTGATTTACGATCAGCCGCGGGGTGGAGGTGAGCAGGGTATCCACGATGCGCAGCTTGTTCGCCTTGAGCGAGGAGCCGGTCTCGGTGATGTCCACGATGGCGTCCACCAATTCGTGGGCCTTGACCTCGGTGGCGCCCCAGGAGAATTCCACCACGGCGCGGACACCGTTCTTCTTGAGATACTTCTTCGTCAAGTTGACGACCTCGGTGGCGATGCGCTTGCCTTCGAGATCCTTGACCGACTTGATCGGAGAATCCTCGGGCACCGCGAGCACCCAGCGGGCGGCTTGGCGCGTCGCTTTGGAGAAAAGAAACTCGCCGACTTCGTGAACCTTTGAGCCGTTTTCCACGATCCAGTCGTGTCCCGTGAGGCCGCAATCCAAGTAGCCGTGCTCGACGTAGCGGCTGATCTCCTGGGCGCGGATCATGCGAATCTCCAGCTCCGCATCATCCACGTACGGGACGTAGGATCGGCTGCTGACCTGGATGTTGAAGCCCGCCTTCGCGAACTTCTGCAACGTGGCTTCCTGCAGGCTGCCTTTGGGCAACCCCAGTCTCAATAGATTCTTACTCGGCATGTTTCGGCTGACGCGCGGCCCGCTTCAACAGAAGGCGGAAAGGAGTGCATTTGATGAATTCACGCGCGTGACGGCACCTGATGTGCCAAGTCCGGCGACAAAAAGCGACCTTTTTCTTCCACCGACGTGCGGAAGGTGAGTTTCAACCAACCACCGGCCCGCCGCCAGCAACGGAGACAACCCGTCCGCATACCGTCACTTCGCCCCGCGCCAGCGCCGCTACACAGGCCGGATACAGCGCGTGTTCCGCCGCATGAATGCGTTGGTGCAAGGTTTCCACCGAGTCTCCCGCCAACACCGGCACAGCGCGCTGGCCGATGATCGGCCCCGAATCCACGCCCGCATCCACGAAATGCACCGTGCAACCCGTCACCTTCACGCCGTAGGCCAGCGCCTGCTTCCACGCGGCCCGGCCCGGAAACGCCGGCAGCAGCGAGGGATGGATGTTGATCACGCGGCCGGCGAAGGTGCCGAGGAATTCCGCCTTGAGCACCCGCATGAAACCCGCCAGCACCACCAAATCCACCCCGGTTGCTTGCAGCGCCGCCACGGCTGCGCGCTCCGCTTTCTCGTCCAGCCGGGTCCGAAATGCCCCCGACGGCAGGAACGACGCCGGGATTCCACGGGACCGCGCGTGCGCCAAAATGCCGGCCTCCGCCACATCACTCAGCACCAGCGCCACTTCGGCTGGCACCGCGCCCACAGTGATGGCGTCGGCGATGGCGACGAAGTTCGAGCCTTGCCCGGAGCCGAGCACACCCAGGCGAAAGGGACGGGAGGCGATGGCCATGATGGCGGATGGTCGGCGACTTCCAGCCGCGACCGCCCCGGCTACTCCTTCGCCTGGAAATCAATCACGAACACGTCGTCCACCGCCGGGCCGACCAGCTTGCCGAAAGCCTTGTGGTCCGGATGCACCAGGTAGGCGTCGCGATCCTTCTCGGTCTTGAAGGTCAGGATGAAGCAGTGCGTGAAGCCTTTGTTGAGTTGCTCGGGGCTGACGTTCGTGCCCCAGGCAAGGGAGGCGATTTCGGGAATCTTCGCTTTCAATGCCGCGAAGGCCATCTCCACCTTCCCGATCTCCGCCGGGCTGGCGGTGGCTTTGAACTTGAAGCAGACGACGTGTTGCAAGGAACCAGCCGCCAGCGCGGCTTGGGTCAACCCGATCGCGAGCACCAGAGAGAGGAAGGAAATGAGTCGTTTCATAATATGTTGTGGCCCGAATCGTAAGCGGGCTGATGGCGCGTGGCAAGCGCCCACTCTCACGGCGCGCTGTTTTTGGGACGCACGTCAGATTTCTGAAATCAGCACTTGCCAAAGGCCCTGCCCGTCACTACCGTCACGGCTCTTTCGCAACTGAGAATTTGTGGCGCGGCGTGCCGCTTGAGCCGCTTGCCGAGCCGATTTGATTAAACTATGTCAGTAAAAATCCGGTTAAAACGTGTTGGTGCTAAGAACAGCCCTGCCTAAAGGGTCGTGATCGCCGATAGCCGCAGCCCGCGTGACGGGCGCTGCATCGAAGAGATCGGCACCTATGACCCCAAGAAGAAGCACGACACGTTCATGCTCGACTTGGACCGTGCCAAGTATTGGGTCGGCGTAGGCGCTCAACCCAGTGAAACCGTCGCCAGCTTCATCCGCAAGATGGAGAAGGCGGCCGCCGCCGCTTAAGGCGGCCGGAGCGCAGGAGTTATGCAGGCGTTTTTGGAATACGTCGTCAAGGGGTTGGTGGAACACCCCGAGGCGGTGACTGTCACTCCGGTGGAACGGCAGGGCGCGACTGTGTATGAGTTGCGCCTGCACCCCGACGACATGGGACGTGTCATCGGCAAGCAGGGCCTGACGATCAACGCCCTCCGCTCGTTGTTGCTGGCCGGCAGCGCCCGCAAGGGTTTGCGCTGCTCGCTGGACGTGGTGGAAAACCAGCCGGCCGCCTGACGGCGCGGAGTGCGGCGCTGACGGGTAGCGATCGGGCATGAGGATTGACGTGCTCACGCTTTTCCCCAGTATGTTTGTGGGGCCGCTGGATGAGAGCATCGTCAAACGGGCGCGCGCAGCAGGCTTGTTGGATCTGCAAATCCACAACCTGCGCGATTATACCCATGACCGGCACAAGACCGTGGATGACCGTCCGTTTGGCGGCGGCCCGGGGATGTTGTTGAAGCCGGAACCAGTTTTTGAAGCGGTGGAAAGTCTCGCGGGCGCAGCGACTCGGGTAGTGCTGCTTTCGCCGGCCGGCCGGCCTTTCAATCAAGCCGCCGCGCGCGATTTGGTCCAGCGCGAACATTTGTTGCTAGTCAGCGGCTCCTACGAGGGATTCGACGAGCGAATCCGGGAGCAACTGGCCGACGACGACTTGTCCATCGGCGACTATGTGCTGACCAATGGCGCGTTGCCGGCGATGGTGATAATTGATGCGGTGACGCGGCTGATTCCGGGCGTGTTGGGCGATGACGACAGCTCACGCGATGAGTCGTTCAGCGCCGGACTGCTGGAGTATCCGCAGTACACGCGGCCGGCGGAGTTTCGCGGGATGCCGGTGCCCGAAGTGTTGTTGTCGGGCGACCACGCGCAGATTGCGCAGTGGCGGGCGGACCAGGCGCGGGTGCGCACCTGGCAGCGGCGGCCCGATTTGATGAAGTCTTTAGAAGCGGCGGCAGCAGACGGGGCAAAGATCCCGGCTCGTCGGCGTAAGAACATTTAAGATTATGAACCAGGCATTGCTTGAAACAATCGAGAAAGATCAGTTCCGGAAAGAGCCGGCCAACTTTGGCGTCGGCGATTCCGTGCGCGTTCACACCCGCGTGGTGGAAGGCGACAAAGAGCGTATCCAGATCTTCTCCGGCGTGGTGATTGGCCGGCGCGGCCGCGGGCTTAACGAGACCTTCACGGTGCGCCGTATCAGCTACGGCGAAGGCGTTGAGCGCGTGTTCCCGCTGCATTCACCGCGCGTGGAGAAGGTGGAAACGGAGCGCAAAGGTTCGGTGCGCCGCGCCAAACTGACTTACCTCCGCAAGCGCCTCGGCAAAGGTGCCATGCTGGTGAAAGAGCAGGAGGCGGTAGCCGCTGCGACACCGGCACCGGTGGCGTAGGATACTCCCCTCGGGGTCAACTTTGCTTCGCCCGCAGGAAGCTGGAAGCTTCGGCGTCGGCAGCCGAGTCGTACTCGCCGATGATGTCCGCGTTGAATTGGAAGTGCTCGCGCAACCGGCCCTTTTGCTGGCGCTCGTAACGGTAGATCTGGGGAATCGCAAACCGCTTGATCGGCTTCTTATAGGCGCGTTCGTGGGCGGCGACCATGCGTGTCAACATTGGCGTCGCCTCCGGCCGCAGCGCCACCGCTGCGGTCGCCTTTGTCAGTGAAGTTGTAGAGTTGGCCGAGAATTTCATCCCCGCTCTTAATCGTGAGGAGTTCGGTAGGTTCCAGCGGCGGGCCGTCGTACTCGGCGACGGCCATACCGCCGGGCCGTGGCCCGCCACTGATCGAAGATATACTGGCGCGCGACGGCGCTCCAACCGTCAGGATGCGGCAGCGGTTCAGGATAAAAATCACGAAAACCTGACAAACGTTCCATAGGTGTAACGGGGAAACTAACTGACTTACTGCGGAAAACAATGTCCGCGTGCTCGGGCGACGTGCCGGGCACAGCCCTGCCGGCCGGGGAATACCTACGGCCAGAGGACGGCAAGCACACGGTAGTAGCACTGGGTGAAGGCACCGATGTTCGTGTCCGCGAATGTGAAGCAGGGTAAGTTGGTCGTCAGGACTGACAACCAGCCGCCGCTTAGATTGGCGGACGTTTGCACGAGGTAACCCGCCGCGCAGTGCGGCCTGGGCGTAACGGCCTTTTCCAAGTATGCCCGGCAGGTGGTCAACACGGGGCCGGTGGAGTATCTCAACCAATGCCGGCTGGCGCGGGCCGCCCGGCAACTGCGCGCGGTGCCGGCGAAGTCTATCACCGCGCTCGCGCTGGAGAATGGCTATAACTCCAGTCAGTAATTCGCTACGAGTTTTCGGCGCCGCTACCAAGTCGCGCCGTAAGGCACCGCACCGCTCGGTCTAAACTAATCGGCAGTGCCCCAGCAAATGGGGAGATGGTGGCCGGAGGCCAGGTGAGGGGTTATCTCGGGTGCAACCATTCTATTCACGGAGTTGGGATAAGGAGCAGCCCAGCGCCGCGCTTCCCCAGCACACACACTGGCCGAAGTAACCCGCCCAAAGAGAAGGCCGGGGATTGCTCCCCGGCCTTCGCGTGCTGCATTCAGCGACCGCCGCCAACCTATCGCTCGGTAACTTTCGCGCTTGGCCGCGTCGGTTAGTCGTTCCTTAGGGTGTGATCACCAGGCGATAGAACTTGCTCCCGGTCGGGCCGGGCACGGTCGCCTGGTAATGACTGCCGACGAGACTCACTGACAGACCCGCGCCAGCCCAGCTCGGCGTCGCGAGATTGGTCGTGGACTGGAGTTGGTAGCCGCCGATGGAGGCGGGCCATGAGAGAACCACCGCGCCGCCCACCATCTGCGCCGTCAGGGTCGGCTGCGGAATGAACGTGAACTCGCTGATGTTCTGGGTCGAAGCCACCCCGCCGTCCGCGCCGGTGAAGCCCACGTAGGCGGTTTCCTTGCCCAAGCGGGCCGGCAGGCTGCCCACCGGCAAGGTGGTGGTGAACGTGCCAGCGATCGCGGTGTTACTTAGCAATAAGTGCATAACTCCAGCCGCGTAGGTGATGTCCACCTTGATCGGGTCGCCGCCGGAGATGTTCACCGGTGCGGTGTTAGTGTTATAGCCACCGGTCGCACCGTTGGTGTTGAAGGCAATGCCCGCCGTGCCATAGATGTTGAACTGGAGCGCCACGCTGTTAGTGATGCCGGAATAGCCGAGACCGCCGCCGCCGCCGCCCAGCGCGATAGTGCCACGGGCATCGTTCTGCAACGCAAAGGCGATGCCATCCGCTCCGCCGCCGCCTTCGTCTTGATAGAGGAACGAGGCTTTGAAGGCACCGATGTAGAGCGGGTAAGTGTACCAGGCGCTGCGGGCGGTGCCGCCCGCACCGGTAGTTAGCGCCAGCACCCCGTCGCTGATGGTGGCCGCGGAGGGATTGCCGTTCAAACCCCAGCCAACACCGTTGGGCGTCAGCGTGGGGATGTTCTGCACGGTGAGCGCCTGGAGGGCGCTCTGGGCACTGCCCTGGCTGTTACTAAGGGTGGCTAACTGGTAGTTGCCCGCGTCCGCCAACTGTGCGTCGGTGATCGCTAGCACGTTGCTTTGCGAACCGGTGATCCGGCTGGTGTCACTCAAGTTGATTCCGTTCTTCTGCCAGCGAAGGGTGAACGGCTCGGTGCCGCTGATGGTTACGGGCAGGACCGCCGTGCGCCCGGCATAGACCAGCGCCTCGGTAGGAATATCCGTCTGCACCACCGGCGCTCCGCTGACGATGGTCAACTGCGCCCCTGGGTTGGGCAACGCTGGACTGGGCGCAGCACTGCCGAACTGATTGGTCACTACCACACGGTACGTGTTGCCACTCATGGCGGCGGTGATGCCGGTAAGTGTGAGCGTGGCGGTGAGCTGTCCCGGAATCAGTGTGCCAGGCTCGCCGGCGGTGACATTATACCAACGGTAGCCGATAGTGCCCGGCCCGCCGGCGGTGACAGAGAAGGTTGCCGTCCCGCCTTCGTTCGCCGTGGTGTTCGTCGGTGGCCCCAAAACCGTGGGTGCGGCATTGGTAGCTGGCAGGCCCAGAATCTCAACCTCGCCGATTTGCATCATATAGGTCGCGCCCTTGACGGTCGAGAAGCTTAGCCGGTACTTCGTGTAGGCGGCCGCGTTGGCGAAATGAACCTCCGCGATGAACTGATTGATCGGATTGAGCGCAAGACCACCATTGTTGCGGCCATCGGGCAGCACGACCGGCCCCGTGGCGATCGGCATGTAGGTCACCCCACCATCCAGCGAGCCTTCCAGCAAGTAGTCCGCCGGATCGCGTTCAGGCCCGTCGTTGGCGGTGTAGAAGCGCAAGGCGGTCACCACCGTGCTCACGGTAGGCGGAGCCACTTCAAAGCCAATCGGGCCAACGAAAGGTGTGGTGCCCTTGGCAAAATTGAGATACTTGGAAGTAAGATTGTCCAAAGCGTGTTCGGCACCCTCACCGCCGGGCGTGCTCCCGCCATTAGGTTGGTACACGGCAATTGGGTCGCTTGGGCGGGTAACATCCGGCAGGCTCGAAAGCACCGTGATAGTCGCCACCGCGCTGGTCGTGGAAAGACTCGGCCCTTTGGCGATAAACCGGTAACTGGCCGCGTTGGCCCGGCCGATACTGGTGAAGGCCAGCGTGGTCGAGTTAGCGCCCGAGAGGTTGCCGCCATTGGCGACATTCACGAACACCCCGTTAGTGCCGACCTGCCATTGGTAGCTGAACGGCAGCGTGCCGCCACCCATCGTGACGGCGAGCACTACATTGGAACCTTCCATGGTGGTGAACCCAACCGGTTGATCACGGATGATAGGTGCGACCGCGCCGGCCGTGCCGCTGACGGCCAGCACGACCATGCGCGCGTTGGGATCGGGAGCGCCTAGGAAGGTCAGAAGAATGTTCGTGAGGGTGACGCCAGGCGCAGCGTTCAGGGCGAATTGCGCCTCATAGAGCCGGGGATTCGTGCCGTTGCGGCCTGGATCTTCGTTGACGGTCTGGTTATTCAAGTCCACACGTCCCAAGGCCCGGTACGCGTAAGGATTGTTGTTGAACCAGTCGAGCGAAGTGAACGTGTTGGTTTCGGACGTTCCGTCGGAGTACTGCATGATACACTGGTTGGTGACATTGCCTTGGGCCGTGGCGCTGAGGAACGATAGCGCGGAATACCGGGCCGGTGTGACCAGTGTCACGTTGGCCACCGGATTGGCGGCGTCCACATAGATGGCGTTGTTAGCCGCGTAGCTGGCCGGCATCTGGTAATAGTGGTCCGGCAGGTTGAGGCTTGTGATAGAGGATCCGGCGGGCGGCAAACCGCTGTTGGGGAACAAAGCATAGTAACCCCGCTCGTACCAAGTGTTACCCGTGTTGTTCGTGCCGCCGTCCATGGAGACGGTGGTGTAGCCGTTCAGGCGTGCCGGTTGGGTGTACTTGGTGACGGGGCTGACGTTTTCCACCACCATGTCGCGGTTGAAGCCGCTCACCGCGAGCGGCGTGAAACTGCCGCCCGTAGAGACTTGACCGCTCACGGCAAACAGGCTGAGCCGTCCGCCACTGCCGCCGTAACTGAAATCAATGCGTGCCACCGGCGACGCGGTGTACGTCAGCGCGATGTCATTGAAGTGCAGCCGGGGCCGTTGATTGCCCACCTCGTTGAAGCCGGGGTCGTCATTGTTGAAGCGACCGTTGGAGTTCCATCCGGTGGACGCGTCGGTGGTGGTAAACCAGTCGGGCGAAGTGAAGCTGCCCGTTTCGCTGTTGCCGTCCTGAAAATACACCGTGTAGTTCATCGGAACTGGCCCGCTGGCGCTCGAGCTTAGGAAGGACAGGCCCGTGAGCAGTGTGGGGGTGTTCAGTGTCAGGGAACCGTCGGTGACGGTGGCAGCGATAAACAAGGCGTTGTTGCCCACATAACTCGCCGGCATGGTGAACGAGTGGGTGGCGCTCCCAGAAGCGGTGAAGGTGGTGCCGGCGGGCGGCAGGCCGCTGGTGGGCGTGCCGGTGTTGAGTCCGCGTTCGTACCAGGTATTGGACTGGTTATTAGTGCCGCCGTCCATGGTGGCCGTGGTGGCGCTGTAGAGGCACCCGTAAACATGCGGGGCGGCGGCTTCCACCACCATATCACGGGTAAAGCCGGTCACGGCGAGCGGAGTGTAATCAGTACCGGAAGGGACCAGGCCGCTAAGGCCAAACAGACAGGATCGGCCACCACCGCTGACATAGGTGAAATCAACGCTCGTCACCGGAGTGGTTCCGTACACGGTGAAATCAACGCAATTAACCCTTGGATTGTTGCCATAGACGTTTTCAAACCGGAGGTTGTCCAAGCTGAATCGCCCATTGGCCACCCAGGCGACGTCCACCCCGTTGTACCAGTCCGGACAGGAGATGGAGACATCCTCGCTGCTGCCATCCAGGTAGTGGACTCTGGCGGTAAGCCCAATGGCCCCGTCCCCGGAGGCACCCAACAGCGACAAGCCCGAGAGGACGGTGGGGGTGGTGAGCGTCAGCGTGCCGGTGGGAACCTGCGAGTTGATAAACAGCGCATTGTTCGCCGCGTAGCTTGCCGGCATCCGAAACTGGTGGTTCGCATTGGCGACGGCGGTGAAGACGGTGCCGGCGGGCGGCAGACCGGTGGAGGGCATGTTGGTGTTGAAACCCTGTTCATACCAAGTGTTCGAACTGTTGTTCGTGCCGCCGTCCATGGTGGCCGTCACGTAGTTGTTCAGCGGCGGCGGCGCGGTTTTCTCGACTACTACGTCAGCGGTGAAGCTGCCGGGCGTCAAGAGTATGGGGTTATAGTCAGCGTGCGCCACCGTGGCGAGCGCGGCTCCGAAGAGGATTACGATTTTCAATTTCATACTGGCGAGTGACGGTTTCATGCGGCTTGGCGCAGGTCGTCCGCGAGCAAATCGGGGCATCTGGCCCAGCAAATTCGCGGGGCCACGAATTTCTTGAACGCAT
>CAINDV010000563.1 GCA_903847485.1 uncultured Verrucomicrobiota bacterium | reverse complement strand
CTGCCCGCCAACCGACCCCGCCGAGCGTCGCGCTGAGCCGCAACCCCGCCGTCGGAGCGCCGGCCTCTGGTCTGGCGCGTTTGTGCCTCAGGAGTTCTGGGCCTTGACATCACATAGCCGATGGCTAGTCTCGCCTCATCCCTCCGGCGCGTTCGTCTATCGGTTAGGACACGGCCCTCTCAAGGCTGAGGGATGGGTTCGATTCCCATACGCGCTACCATTCATTATCAATGACTTACGCGAAAGTGCAAGTAAAGTGCAAGTAAATGGCGGGGGCTTTACTTTCTTGGCGCAGCGACTGATTCTCCGCGCAGCTCAGTGGTTAAGGGAATTGAACACGGTCGGAGGGGCGGTTCTCTGCCCCAGCTATCCTGCGCGTTTCGGCACAATCTTTACCCGTTCGCCTGGGGCGCTGCCGGACCAAAACCTCGGTTAAAGCCTGGTGTATTATGGCCGCTGGGGCCTGGTTGCTTTTGCCGACCAGCCGCCCGTCGGGAGTGGGACTTTCGTAATCGCCCCACACGCGGACGCCACCAGCGGCATTCGGATAGCGGCCAACGGCAACGTCGGCTTCGGCACTGCCACCCCGCTTGCCAAGGTCGACGTCAACGGCACCGTCCGCGCCAAGGCTGTCGAACTCACCGGCGGCGCGGACATTGCCGAGGCGTTTGACGTGGCGGGCGAACCGCAGCCCGGCATGGTCGTCCGTCCGGACCCCGGCCAAAGCTGCCGACGCGATGGCTGGCAGTGGCGATCTCACCGTCGGCGCTCATCGCCATGCTGACGAGCGCGAATGGCCGGGCGGCGGGCGCTCCAAGAGCTTGGTTGGTGGGCGCAACTTTATCCCCGACCTTGTGTCAAAAGTGAGGACTGACCCCTCTACGCCCGATCCACCCGCCAGACCGCCACCCTCCGGCGGCTCGGGTCCATACACCTACGAGCCTTGCGACGATGTGGACCCGATGCCGGACTGCGAAAACGTCCTGGCCGACTGAGCCAGCCCAAACCCCAGCTTGCCTGGCCATTGGCGGGGCCTGTCTCGCAAGCCCCCGCTGGTGCCCGTTGGCCGCAGCGCCTCCGCCCCGGACGACGCGCCGCCCCCTGATCCCCCGCCCCAAACCGCCGAAAAATCCCAGTTGCCACTTCAGGCCGTGCTGTGGTAGCGTTCCACCGTGATTGGAGGATCCAAAAACCAATTCTCCCTCCCCCGCGCAGCACTGAGCACGCGCCGCGAGAGAAAGCAATTTCCTATCAGTTCAGTGACCCGGCCTGGCAAACGCTGGTCGCCTCACCTTCACCAACCCGCCGCAACTGTGGCTGGACCTCACCGACCCTATGCCGGCGACGCGCTTCTACCGCGTCTGGCAGGCCGGGACGCCGAGCGTCCTCCCGGCGGCGGAGCTGGCGCTGGCCACCGAACTGACCCTCACCGGCACGCTCGGCACGAACCTGCGAGTGGACTGGATCAACCAATTTGGGCCGACGGACGCCTGGGTGACGCTGGCCACCGTGCCGTTGACGAGCGCGAGCCAGCCCTACGTGGACCTGACGATGTTCCGCCAACCGCCCCGGCTCTACCGGCTGGTCCCGGCGCCGTGATTTCAACCTCCAACACCTCAACATCCTGAAAACCATGAAAACCATCATCCCTATGTGCACCACCCCTCAAACCAGCAACACGGATCTCCGAACACCGCACGGCGCCTCGAAACCGGCTGCATTTCATCAGGAGTTGAGGCGCGTTTCCCAAGGCCGCAGCAAACTGGCCGCCTGCCGGCTCCTTCCAGCCGGCTTTCTGGCTTCCCTGGGCGGTCTGTTGGTGTTGGCCACCGCTGCGGGCGCGGCCACGCGTTACGTCAACGTGAACAACGCCGCGCCCGCACCGCCCTACACGACTTGGGCTACCGCGGCTACCAACATCCAAGATGCCGTGGACGTTGCGGCGGCGGGCGATGAAATCCTCGTCACCAACGGCGTGTATCAGACCGGCGCCCGGGCGGTGTATGGGATGAGCAACCGGGTGGCGGTGACAAAGGCCGTGGTGGTCCAGAGCGTCAATGGCCCCGGGGTGACGAGCATTGTGGGTTACCAGGTGCCGGGCACCACGAATGGGGCAGCGGCGGTGCG
>CAINDV010000562.1 GCA_903847485.1 uncultured Verrucomicrobiota bacterium | reverse complement strand
GGGTCGGCGCTGCCTTGCACCGCTACCCCCGGTTGCACCGGGGGCTATTCACCTTCAATCCCTTCGGGATTGCCGACTCCAAGGCACTGCCTAACCGTGACGGGTGTGGCGCGGAAAGGCACATAGGAACCAACTTCTCGGATGAACCCGGGTTAGTCCACCAAGTCTCTTTCGATCTGTTCCAGTGTCTTGCCTTTCGTCTCCGGCAGCTTCAGGAAGATAAAGCCGAAGCCTAGCACGCAGATGACCGCATAGAGCCAGAAGGTGCCGGCCGAGCCGAGTTGCTGGTTCAGGATCGGGAAGGTGTAAGTGAGGATAAAGCACGCAATCCACAGCGCCGACACTGCCACGGACATAGCCGCGCCACGGATGCGGTTCGGAAAGATCTCCGAGATTACCACCCAAGTCACCGGCGCGAGCGACATGGAGTAGCAGCCGATGGCCGCCAGCACCAGTAGGAGCATCGGCCAGCCTTGCACGCCCGCCGCATAACAGCCGCCCAACGCCACATAGATGACCGCCAGACCGGCCGCGCCGAAGAGCATCAGCGGACGCCGGCCACCGCGATCCACTGTGCCTAGCGCAACGAACGTGAAGAGTAGGTTGACCGAGCCGGTCCAGGCGATGTTCTTGAGCACGCTGGAGATGTCGTAGCCGGCGGCGCGGAAAATTTCTTCGGCATAGTTGAAGATGACGTTGATGCCGCACCATTGCTGGAAGACGGCGAGCACGACGCCCAGCACGAGGACCTTGCGCATCCGAGGTTCCAGGAGGTCGCCGAACCGGACGTGGTGGATTTCCTCGGCGGCGAGCGTGGAGTTGATCTCGGCGATAGCCGCGTTGGCATAAGGCGCCCCGCCGATCTTACTAAGGACTTGGCGGGCGCGCTCGACGGCACCGTTCTTAGCCAGCCAGCGCGGGCTTTCCGGGACAAAGAACATGGCCAGGAAGAAGAGTAGCGACGGCGCGGCTGTGATGGCAAACATCCAGCGCCAGCCTTGCTGGCCGAACCAAGAGTTCCGGATGAAGTCGTCCGTCGCGCCCTTTGGCAAATCGCGCACGAGATACCAGTTAATGGTCTGGGCCAACAGTATGCCAATGACGATGGTGAGTTGGTTGACGGCGACGAGCCGTCCGCGCATCGGGGCCGGGGCGACTTCCGAGATATACATGGGCGAAAGACTGGACGCCAGGCCGATGGCCACGCCGCCCAGAATGCGCCACGCCACGAAGACAGTGAACGTGCCCGCCAGACTGTTGCCGACGGAGGTGACGGCGAAGAGTATCGCCGCGAGGATTAGTAGTCGCTTGCGTCCGAACTTATCGCTCAGCGCGCCCGCGGCGAGGGAGCCAACGAGACAGCCAATAAGTGCGCAACTGTTGGCCCAGCCGACGAGCGCCGGGTCTTTCAACTCGAAGTAGCGTTCAAAAAACGGCTTCGCGCCGCCGACTACTACCCAGTCCCAGCCGAAGAGTAGTCCGCCGAGCGCGGCGACCACGGAGATAAGCCAGATGTAGCCGTAGTTGTATTGGGGCGGGAGGGGAGAGTTGTTAGTTTTAGTGGCGGTGATCATGACGGAGGAGGGCGAAGTGCGAAGAAAGTCCGAAACCCAAAATCCGAAGGCGGCGCGGTGCTGCCGGTCTGCTGGCTGGGGGCTTGGAAGGGCCTTCCTCCAGGTGCTGGCTGCTGGGCGGCTCTTTTCGGACTTCGGACTTCGGATTCTGCCCGTCTGTGGGCGTGCTGTCGGCCAGAAGCGGCCACCACTTCAACAACTCCGCCGCCACAAGCTCGTGGCCCGCGCGGTTGGGATGATTGCCTTGAGACATAAGTTCAGGAAGCGGATGACCAGCCCCGGCGGCGCGCTGAAACGCGGCGAGGCTGTCCACTAACCCGACGCCTAACTCACGGGCGAGGCGGCGGACTTGCTCGGCGTGCTGGTTCAACGGGTCGTTGGGATCGTCGAGCTTGGCAGCGAGGTCGGGCGTGGGCGTGAGCAGGATCACTTTGACCCCGTGCGCCGTGGCGTTGGTGATCATCGAGCGCCAGGCGGCCTCCGCTCGGGCGAGGCCGAGACCGCGATCGTTGAGCGAGTAATCAATCGTCACCACTTCGGGCCGCAGCGCCAGCACGTCGCGCTCAAAACGTTGCGCGCCACTCTCCGATGCTTCGCCGCCGATGGCCGTCACGATGACGTTGATCACGGCGTGGGGAAACCGCTCCTTCAACCCACGATGGAGCAGGTGCGGATAGGCGTTGAAAGTGTCCACCACCGGCGTCTTGAAATACCCGGCCGGGACGCTATGGCCGTGGCAAACGAGCTGGACGGTGTGGTTGGCCGGCCAGTTGGCTTGCAGCGAGGCCGAGAGGTTCGCCAGATAGGTTCGCGGGTCCGCGGCCTTCACCGCCAACGGAAGTTCGTTGGTGCCAGCCAGCGCTCCGCTGGCAGAGCGCAGGCTCAATCCCAGAGCAACCAGGCCGATCAAGTTGAGAAGTTGGAAGCTTCGCATGGCACAAGGTAGAGTTTTCGCGAGGTCGGCGGCAAGCCTATGATTCGGGTCGCGCTGGGGCACGGTGGCCAGCAGCGACCGGCCTTTCGCCTTGGGGCCAAGACCGAGGCGCGGCTGCGTTTGGAGGGCGGATGCGGCTGCGCCAATTTCAAATCTGAGATTCGAGATTTCAAATCGCCGTCGGCATCCTCCCGGTTCCTTCCTGGACGGTGCGCTGTTTAGTCGTAACTATTCAATAGCCGGTAGGGCGAGGCTCCTGCCGAGCCGCGTCCGACAAGGGTTTCGCGGCCTTTCTCTATTGCGGCGGCCAGTCACTGAAAAGTAGCACCAGACGGGTGGTGGCCCAACGCCCGCTCCACAAGCCGGGCTTGGCTCGGCAGGAGCCTCGCCCTACCGGCTATTGAATAGCTACGTCTCAGCGCCTTTCCGGCCAAAACCGGCCACCGCGCCGCCCCACCGCGCCGCCCGGTCACTTCGGCTTCAACTGCGGGAACAGGATGACGTCGCGGATGCTTTCCTGGCCCAGCAGCATCATGCAGAGGCGGTCCATGCCCATGCCCATGCCGCCGGCAGGAGGCATCCCATGCTCCAGCGCCACCAGGAAGTCTTCGTCGAGCTTCTGCTGTTCGCCGCCGGCCTGGTGCTCCAGGCGCTCGCGTTGGGCAATGGGGTCGTTCTGCTCGGTGTAGGCGGGGGCGATCTCCTGGCCGTTGATGCAGCACTCGAAGACTTCGACGGTCGTGGGGTCGTGGGGGGAAAGCTTGGCCAGCGGGATGAGTTCCTTCGGCGCGTGGGTGACGAAGTGCGGGTTGATGAGCGTCGGCTCGATGAGTTTCTCGAAGACGGCCTGCGTCACCTCGAAGTCCTCAAAGGCTGGGATGATCTCGGCGCCGAGTTCAGTGGCGCGCTCGCGGCGCTCGGCGGGAGTTAGCTCGAACCAGTCGCCTCCGGCGCGTTCGCGGATGAGATCCCGATAAGTGACGCGGCGCCAGGGCGGAGTTAGGTCAATCGTCTTAGTCACCTTTCCTTCAGCGTCCTTGTGCTCGATAACCAGCGTCCCCAGCACCTTCTGCGCGACGTGGCAGACCAGGCTTTGGACCAGTTCCATCATGGTCTCGTAATCGCCGTAGGCCTGGTAGGCTTCGAGCATGGTGAACTCCGGGTTATGCCGGCGGGAGAGACCTTCGTTGCGGAAGTTCTTGCCGATCTCGAAGACCTTCTCCACCCCGCCGACGAGCAGGCGCTTGAGATACAGTTCGATGGCGATGCGCAGATAGAAGTCGCAGCCGAGGGCGTTATGGTGCGTCTTGAAGGGCCGCGCCGCCGCCCCGCCGGGGATGGCTTGCATCATCGGCGTCTCGACTTCCACATAGCCGCGTTCGTGGAGGAAGTTGCGGACCTCGCGGATGATGGCGCTGCGCTTGAGGAGCACCTCTTTCACCGCGGGGTTAGCCATAAGATCAAGGTAGCGCTGGCGGTAGCGGATCTCGGTGTCGGCCAGGCCGTGCCATTTCTCCGGCGGCGGGCGCAGGGCCTTGGTGAGGATGGTGAACGAGGTGATCTTCACCGAAATCTCCCCGGTGCGCGTGGTGAACATGGCGCCCTTCACGCCGATGAAGTCGCCCAAGTCGAGGTGCCGGAAGATGTCGAACTGTTCGTCGCCGAGGACGTTCTTCTGGGCGTAAATCTGGAGGCGGTCGCTCTGGTCGCGAATATCCAGGAACATGCTCTTGCCCATGTCGCGGTGTGCGGTGATGCGACCGGCGAGGGCGACCTCGCGGTGCTCGGCATAGGCGGCGCGGGCCTGGGCGCAAGTCTCGGCCGGCGTGAACTTGTTGCTGGCGCTGAAAGGGTCAATGCCTTTGGCGCGGAGCGCGGCGAGTTTGGCGCGGCGCTGCTCAATGAGTGAATTGGGGTCTTCCATAGTGGAGCGGCAAAGGAAACACGAAGCGCGGGCGTTGTCCAAGCAAATGCTTGCGCGCAGCAATTCTCCTTTTGGCTTGGAGCGCGGACAATCCGGTCCGCCTGGTGCCCAGTTCGCGCACGCCAGCGGACAGGATTGTCCGCGCTCCAGGCCAAAAGGAGAACTGCCAGGATACGGCGCTCTCCCTTTGCCATCGGCGGCACTTCTGCTTAATCTTCCCGGTGCATTTCTTTATCCAGCACAGTCCGTTGCGCGACCTTTATGAAAAGGTCGTCGCCAGCGAGCGCCTTTCCGACGCCGACGCCCGGCGCCTCTTCGAGTCGAAGGATCTCAACGCCCTCGGCGCCATCGCCGACTTCGCCCGCGCCCGCAAGGTCGGCAACCGCGCCAGCTACATCCTCAACCGCTACCTCAACTACTCCAACTACTGCATCCTCTCCTGCCAGTTCTGCTCCTTCGCCCGCAAGAAACGCGACGCCGACGGCTTCGAGCTGACCGTCGAGCAGATGGTTCAGAAAGCCCGCGAAGCGCTGGCGCTCGGCATCACGGAGTTGCACATCGTCGGCGGACTCCACCCCTCGCTGCCGTTCAGCTACTACACCGACATGCTCAAAGCGCTGCGGGCGCTGGACACAGGCAGCAGCCGACGTGAGGAGGCTCCTTCCAAAGTCCGAAGTAGTCAGAGCCTCCTTCCGTCGGCTGCCACGCCGAAGCTGCAATTGAAATGCTTCACCGCGATTGAAATCCTCCACCTTGCCTGGCTGGCGAAGAAGACCATCCCGCAGACGCTCAATGAACTGCGCGCCGCCGGCCTCGACTGCCTCACCGGCGGCGGCGCGGAAATCTTCCAGCCCCAGGTCCGCTCCGCCATCGCCCGCGGCAAGGAATCCGCCGAGGAATACCTGGAGGTCCACCGCGCTTGGCACCAACTCGGCGGACGCAGCACCTGCACGATGCTCTTCGGCCATGTCGAAAGCCTCGCCGACCGCGTGGACCACCTCCGCCGCCTGCGCGAACTCCAGGACGAAACGCACGGCTTCGTCGGCTTCATTCCGTTGCCCTACCACCCGGAGAACAACGGCCTCCCCGTCGCGCATCCGCCCACCGGTTTCGACGCCCTCCGCACTATTGCCGTAGCCCGCGCCTATCTCGATAACTTCGACCACCTCACCGCCTACTGGGTCGGCCTCGGCCTGAAGCTCGCGCAAGTCGCCCTGAGCTACGGCGCCGACGATTTGCACGGCACGATCATCGAGGAACACATCTTCCACATGGCTGGCGCGCAGACCCCGCAACTCACCGCCGCGGCCGAATTGGTGCAAGCCATCCGGGAAGCCGGCCGCGAGCCAGTGCAACGGGACACTTTCTACCAACCTATCAAGGTGTGGAGCACCGCCGCCCTCGCCGCCACCGAACCGCCCACGCAAAGGTCGGCTGCTCCGGAGGAGGATTGGGCCGCTGGATAACGGCTGCCGCGCCCAGCTCGCTGGGTTGGGCACCATATCGCGACTCGCTAACATGGCGCTGTGATCGCAAGCTTCGCTTGTCGGAAGACCGGGCGGCTATGGCAGCGCCGTCGGGCAACCGCCCGCAGCGCCTACGCTCGGCTCCCCGTTGCCCCACTGCCGCTTAGTTAAGGCAAGCGCCGTTCACTGCCAGCTCCGTAGGAGCGCCATGTTTATAGCCACGCCCAGTACAGAGACCCAAGCCCCGTAGGGGCGAAATGTGTTTGCGGGGTGCATACATTTCGCCCCTACGG
>CAINDV010000561.1 GCA_903847485.1 uncultured Verrucomicrobiota bacterium | reverse complement strand
GCCGCTACGCCGACCCGGGCCGAACGGCAACCACGTTTCACGTTTCACGCCTCACGCCTCCTGCTCCTTTCTTCATTCACCCTTCTTCATTCTGCCTTGCCTTCCCCCGCCCACACCTGGATCATGAACAGCCTGACCCTCAGCGAAACGAACACCACCTACGACGGGCTGGACCTCGTCATCTCCGGCGCGGGCGTGACGGACTCAATTTCGGACTTCGGACTTCGGATTTCGGACTTCCCCCCGCTAACCCACTCGCCTTGCACTGCCAGCCCATTCACGGCACGAGTTCAAAGCCTAATCCGACCTGCGCAAAATGGCCGTCTTCCGTCAGCACCCGCTTCAGCCCCAACTCCCGCATGACCACCATCGAAGTGAAATCCGTGAAAGAGATTTCCGGCCGGTCCCCGTATTTCATGCGCAGCTTCACCGCCTCCGCAAATCGAGTCGGGGTGATGGCTGCCAGCGAAACCGACCCCTCGTCTATGGCCGCCAGCAAGGCCGCCACCGACTCCTCGGCCTTGTGGAGTGCCAGCCGCCGGAACAGCAAGGTGAACGCCTCATCCAGCACGTAGTCCGTAGTCACGATGCCGCCCCCTGCCACCTGCGCGCCGTTGAAGACGGTCACCGCCGCCTGGTGCTGCCGTTCACCGCGGTCGCGCACGGCCAGCCAGCCCCAGGTGTCAACGAACAGCCGGGCCATACAATTCTTCGTCAATGCCGCGGGCCAGTTCGCCGTGTTTAACGCCGCCGACGAAACGGCGCAGGGCCTCTCGTCCGCGGGCCGTGCCATTGCGCCGGCTGGGTGCCGAACGCGCCAGGAGGAACTCGGCGAAATCCACCACTTCCCGGACGCGCTCCGCCGGCAGCTTGCGGGCCAATTCCGACAACTGCTTTTCCGCGATTGTGCTCATGCCGGGACTCTACGGCCCGGCCGCCTTCCTGCAAGCAAAACCCACCCGGCTGTCGCCCACCCGACTTTCCCGCTTGCACCGCCTGCGCGTCCGGCGCAGGCTTGCCGCCACCGAAACGTGAAGCCGATTTCGCCCAATCGCACGCCGCCGCTCCCCGCCTCGCCGGGATGCAACCGTCCGCATTGCTCTCGTTGCTTTTGAAAGATTCTCCCTCTACCGAACGCTTAACTCTGTATCGCCCTGAACCGCACCTTGCCTGGCCATGAAAACCATGACCGCCGCCGAATTCGCCGTGAAAGAACGCACCGAACTCAAAAGCCGCCGCCGCCCGCTCCGCTTTGGGGAGCGGGCCGTGGAAAGGTATGTCGCCCAGCCACGGCGTAGCGGCGGCTCGGTAGAACGCCGCACTCTGCGCTTCCAAAGAATGGCGGCGCTCACCAGAGCCGCCGCTACGCCGACCCGGGCCGAACGGCAACCACGTTTCACGTTTCACGCCTCACGCCTCCTGCTCCTTCTTCATTCTGCCTTGCCTTCCCCCGCCCAGACCTGGATCACCAATAGCCTGACCCTCAGCGATACGAACACCACCTACGACGGGCTGGACCCCCTCATCTCCGGCGCGGGCGTGACGGTGGCGATGGACGGCCCGCATTCCTTCAACTCCCCACTCCTCACCAACGGCGCCGTCCTCACCCATTCGCCTTGACCGCAGGTATCCGGGTTACGGCTCGAACCACTGATTGAACCCCTTGGCCCTCAAGCCCGACTTCAATTCCTGAACTTCCGTCCACAGCCGCCCCTCCAGGTGCAGCGTGAGCGCCACATAGGGCGTGTCCTTCTCGTCCACCCCTCGGCACAGCCGATACGCTTCCATCCACGTCGTCAACGGTAGGTTCGCCCCGTTCACAAAATCCAGCCGCGTGACCAGGGTGTGCAGCGCCTCCTGCATGGCTTCCGGCGTCACCTTCGCGGCCTGCGCCAGCGCCTCCTTGTGCTTGAACAACTCGACGAACAGGAAACGCGGCGCAAAGAAACGCACCTCGCCCGCCCCGCCCAACCGTTCCCGCAAGTCACCGCGCCCCGCCGCCAGCGCCTTGAACGCGAGGTTCGCGTCCACCACCACACGCTCGGCCTTCATGCCTCGCCGGGCGGGATAAACCGGTCCTTGTTCGCCGCCCACCAAGACGCCTTGGCCGCTTCCGCCATCTGCCCCGCTTCCTCCTCCGTCAGGCGGCTCCGCCGGGCCAGTGCCTCCAACCGCAGCCAGTCCACGAACGCACTGACCCGCTCCGGCGGCACCTCATCCGTTGGGATCGTCACCCGCAAACTCGACTCCGCAGCTTCAACCAGGATCATGCCTGAAACCATACCCGGCCTTGCCCCTGCGTCAACCGGCAACTCGCCGCTGGCGGGGTTTTCGCCGCCATGTTTTCCCGTTGCCAGCCGCGCCTCTTCGGCCCCGGCGACTTCCGGCCAGGAAAACGCACCCCGCTTTCCCGCTTGCACCGCCTGCGCGTCCGGCGCAGGCTTGCCGCCACTGAAACGTGAACCCGACTGCGCCCAACCGCACGCTGCCGCTGCTCCCCGCCTCGCCGGGGTGCAACCGTCCGCATTGCTCTCGTTGCTTTTGAGAGATTCTCCCTCCACCGAACGCTTAACTCTGTATCGCCCTGAACCGCACTTTGCCTGGCCATGAAAACCACAACCGTCGCCGAATTCGCCACGAACGAACGCACCGAACTCAAAGGCCGCCGCCGCCCGCTCCGCTTTGGTGAGCCGGCCGTGGGAAGGTGTGCCGCCCTGCCACGGCGTAGCGGCGTCTCGGCAGAGCGCCGCACTTTGCGCTTCCAAAGAATGGCGGCGCTCACCAGAGCCGCCGCTACGCCGACCCGGGCCGAACGGCAACCACGTTTCACGTTTCACGCCGCACGCCTCCTGCTCCTTTCTTCATTCATCCTTCTTCATTCTGCCTTGCCTTCCCCCGCCCAGACCTGGATCACGAACAACCTCACCGTCTCCGAAACGAACACCACCTACGACGGGCTGGACCTCGTCATCTCCGGCGCGGGCGTGACGGTGGCGATGGACGGCCCGCACGCCTTCAACTCCTTGCTGCTCACCAACGGCGCCGTCCTTACCCACAGTGCGGGCAACACGAACGGGCTGCGCCTGCAGGTGCAGGGGGATGTGACGGTGGAGGCCGGCGCGGCGATCACGGCGGATGCCAAGGGTTACCCAGCGAACCAAGGACCTGGAGCTGGCGGTGGTGGTGTGGGCGGCAGCTACGGCGGTGCCGGGGGCAATGGCTGGCGAGTGTATGGGTCGGCGACTGAGCCGGTGGAGTTGGGCAGCGGCGGTGGCGGCGGCGGCGGCCAGCCGGGCTGGGGTGCCGGGGGTGGTCTGATCCACCTGACCGTGGTGGGCACACTGCGCGTAGATGGCGTGGTCAGTGCGGCGGGGAACTGGAACTGGGATGGTGCGGGCGGTTCGGGCGGCAGCGTGAACCTGCGGGCCGGAACGCTGAGCGGCAACGGCACGATCACGGCTCCCGGCGGCAGCGCTTCAAATGCCAATGCGGCGGGGGGCGGTGGAGGCCGGGTGGCTGTGAGAGTAGCGACGAACCTCTTTGCGGGATCAGTCACGGCCTGCGGCGGAGCGCTCGACAACTCATCGCTCCCTGGGAAAGGGGGCTCAGTGTTTTTCCAGATAGGTTCGACACTTCGGGTGGATACAGGAGGCTGC
>CAINDV010000560.1 GCA_903847485.1 uncultured Verrucomicrobiota bacterium | reverse complement strand
CCCGTTGAAGCAGTGCCGATGTCATCCTTTACCCCGTGGCCGAGAGTCCCTTCCGCGCTCAAGTGAGCGCGGCCCCGTTGAAGCTGTCATGCCGCTCTATGCTCTGTGCTCTATGCTCTGTGCCTTCCGCGCTCAAGTGAGCGCGGCCCCGTTGAAGCTGGTTACTGAACATGTTCGCCCGCGCGCTCGTAATCAACCTTCCGCGCTCAAGTGAGCGCGGCCCCGTTGAAGCAACGTGATGCTGCCGGCCTTCGGGTGGCGCGAGCTTCCTTCCGCGCTCAAGTGAGCGCGGCCCCGTTGAAGCACCAACGCACCGCCCGGCAGCAACGGACAGAACGCATCCCTTCCGCGCTCAAGTGAGCGCGGCCCCATTGAAGCTAATTGAGCAGGCGCGGGCGTCGGGGATTCAGGTCCGCCTTCCGCGCTCAAGTGAGCGCGGCCCCATTGAAGCCTGCCGGTGCCGCCGGTCCGTCGAGGGCTTGCGCGTCGTCGGCAAGCTGGGCGCACACCGGGAAGCCGTCTCCGCCCTACCCTTGGGGGCCTTCCTGAGTTATTACGAACGTCATTAACCGGTTGGTTAAATGGTTGAAAAGTTAAATGGGTTAAATGGTTAGAAGGTCGTTTGGCCCCATTTAACCTTCTAACCCATCTAACCCATTTAACCTTTTAAGCAATCTATCAACGACGTTTGTTATACAACCGGCTTTCTGGCGGATTGCTCGCCGGGCAAGTGTGCCAGCGAAAGCCGAACCACGCCGCCAGCTTCCGCCCGATCTCCCGGCGCCGCTCCTCGGTCACTGGCCCGCGGCGGTGGCGGATCCCGGCCTTGGGGGCTACCCAGACGAAATCCACCCGGCAAAGCGTTTCCCAGGCGAAGCCGTCCGCCCCATTCAACAGGACTTCGTTCAGTCTGGCAGTCCGCATAGCCTGCTGGGAAGTGCAGGAAAGCAAGTTCACCGTGTCAAAGGCGGCGTTCGTGCAGCGGGCATCGGGGGAAAGCACGATGGCGGGGTGCGGCCCGTGGGGAAAATCCCAGTCCACTACCTCCCATTGCTTCACTGGGCACCCCCTCGTTGCGCGGCGAGGCTGGCGGCACCCAGGCGGCGGTCGTCGGCCAGCTCCTCTTCGGTCATGGCCGCCAGCGCGGCGGCCCGTTCCGCGTCGGTGATCGGGCGAACCTCCGTCGGCGGACACATGGCGGCTTGCGCCCCCGGCAAGCCCAGGGTGATCGCCAGCTTTAGGACGGTCGTCATGGAGTGGCCCGACTGCCGGGCAATGGTTTCGGCCATTGTCCGCTGGTCATTTTCCAGCGGCAGCGGGAAGCGAGTGTTGACTATGGTTGCGCTCATGGCGTCAAAGTGACGCCAAATATGCCCGCCGTCAAGACCCCGCCCGGACACCCCGAAAACCATGAAAACCGTCCCCGGCGCTCCTTTACGGCTATTTTAGGCGGACGGGAGGGTTTAGCCACGGATTGAACACCGACCAAACACGGATTAAGACGGGCCGGCCTGTGCCGCGAAGCCCTGACATTGAAGCAACTATCTGCATCCGCTGCGGCTCGGCAACCTCGGCCCTTCCGCGCTCAAGTGAGCGCGGCCCCGTTGAAGCCCAGCCTTCGACCTTCGACTTCCTTCTCCCGCGCTCAGGCCGTCCTTCGCTCACAGTTCTCCAATGCAGTCCCACAGTGGCCGGAGGTCATCATCCTCAAGGGCCATCGAGTCGCGCACGATAGTTGAAGCGGTCATTCGGCGCGGCGTCGCCATTGAGCGTGAAGTCGCTCCAGTCACCGGTTTGCTGGAGGTTGTCCGCCCACTTAAAATCAATCGAGAAATTTCCTGCCGCCCGACCGAGCGCCGCGCGCGGGATGGCCAGTTCCAGTTCGTTTCCGGCGACGCGGTATTCGATGTCCACCGGCAAAGCCCAGCGATAACTTCCGCCATTGTTACGCTCCAACTTAGTCATGTTCGAGCGGACACCGGATCGGTTCACGACATAGTCATAACCGAGCCAACCGGTCTTGGGATTGTTATCGGCATCAATGAACAATAGCATCCAGTTAGGATCGGTCGGCGGCGTCAGCGGCTCGCGTGTGCTGATGTAGAAGTAAAGGTTCGTCGCATCCGCAGCCACCTTCGCCACCGTAAGGTCGTTGCGCCCGCTGGCGTTCACAAACTGCGGCTGGCCTTGCCAGCCAGGGTGATTTCGCTTCACCGGATCGCCGAGGGTATCGCGAAACTCTGGACCGACCGTGTGCCAGTCTTCAAACCGGCCATCCACCGTCACCGGGCCGCCGGTCAGTGGCAGGACAGGCCGGGCGCCTTTGTAACGGCGGATGTAACTGGTGAGTTGATAGTAGTAACTGTCGCCGTGGCCGCCTTTCATTGGCTCAATGTCGCGGCTGAATTCCTGGTTGTAAGCGTCCACAAAGAAGGTGCCGCCGGGAGGTAGGGGCTGGCCGAGCATGGTTTGCCCGCCTGGCTCGCTGATGAAGCGCTGCGCCACCCATTCGTTCCAACCGGTGACAAAGAGAAACTCTGGATCCACTTGGAGCGCCCGCTGCCATTGCTCGGCGAAACACAGGCCGCGCTCCGGTGCCCGTTGGTCTGGCGGCGGTTCCTGGCCGTTGTGAAAGCTGCGCCCGATGTTCGACACGGGATGCTGCGCCACACAGACCGAGAGATGCTCCGGTTTCTCCAGACTCTCGTGCCAGCCGGGATTCTGCGGATGATTGTCCAGCCACGGCCATTTGTCTTGGCCGTCAGCAAACCACTTATGACCCTTGGTCCACGCCCAGGATTCGCGCACGGTGAAAAAGGCGTTCAACTGCGGCGTGAGAGCCTTGGGCGCGGCGAGCACGAGCGGCTTGCCGTGCCAGCGGAACCATAGGTCCGTATAAGTGCCCGGGCGGTAGAAGTCGTCGTAGAGGCGCTGCACGACCTGGCCTTCGCCGGAGTGAGCGAGGAAGGCAATCTGTGGTGTGCGCAAACCGTCGCGGCGCAGTGCGGCCAGCACGGCGCAGACTTGGCGATAGGTGTTGTCGTAGGTGAAACCGTTGGTGACATCGAAAAACAAGACGTCTACGCCCGCGTCGGCCAGCATCTGGGCGTGCTTGCGGATGACGAACTCATCGTCGCTGCGGTAGTAACCAAACAAGGGTTCGCCCCAGAAATGAAACGCGTGGTTCAGACCATAGGCGGGGTTAGCAGGATTGGCGGCGAGCATCTGGGTGAGGTCGTACACCGGCCCTTGGCCGGTCAGCCAGAGGAAATAGAAGATGCCGACCTGGCGGCCGGGCCGCGGCGTGCCTACTTCGGATGCAGACGGCAGCGAACGCCCCAGCCGGTCGGTCGCCACCCAAGTGTCGCTGAAAGTATCCCACGGAGCGGGGTTAGTGCGATCGGAGGCTGCCACAATAAGCGGATTGGTGGTATTGACCAACGCCCAGAAAGCGAGGACGACTGCGAACCAACCCGGCGGTTGGGCAGTGATTGGTCGTGAGTTACCAGTTATAGTTGTCATTACTCGCAATGGGCTTCCGACAGTTGGGAGGTAAAACGACACTCATCCGACTCCGGCGCGAGCACCATGCGCAGATAGCCACTTTGCGAGCCGGCCTCGCTCTTGTCAACGAGGCGGACGCTGGGCGAATTGTAGCGACCGGGGCCAAGCCACGCCTTGAGTGTAACATCGGCGCGCACCTCCAGGCTGCCGCCGGAGCCTTCACAGCGCATGGGGCCGGGCGCTTCGGCAGCTTGGGCGAAGTCGTTCAGCCGGCTGGCGACGGCGGCCAATCCAAGGAGTAGGGATCGAGTGGTATTCGCGGCTTGCATAGTTGAGTATCGGATCACGGCTGGGTCAGGTTATCAATTGTGAACCAGTTGTCACTATTGTTTGCATGCTGTTTCGTGAGCCGGTAAAACTGCGCGCCGGTTCCGAGAGCGTCGCAAGCCGCGTTTTCACCGCCCTCCTCTTTCACTGTCAGACCTGCGCGGGCGTAGCCGCCGCTAACCGTGGTAGAATGTCGCAGCGTGTAGCCGGTGGCCGAAGCTAACTAGGCGATGCGCCCCTGGCTCCCGAGCCGGCTGATCTTGAGTTGTAGGAGCGGGCTTGAAACCAGCGTGCCCGGAATCGAAACGCTGTCCAAGTTAAACCAACCCCAGCCGCCACGGCACACATCCAGCAGGTCGAAGGTGTAAGTCGCGGTCTGGTCCAGGGCCGCCAGCCGGGCGGCGGTGAAGGTGGCTTGTTGCCAGCGCGCCGCCCGCGCTGACCGCGGACCAAGCCGGGACTACCGGCAGCGAAAAGGCAGGGGCGACCGTTTCCGGCCAACCCCGCCCCAACCAACCCTGACGCACCCCCCTAAAGTTAAGTCAGAAGGCGCAGCCCCGCCGGGCGAAGCCGCGCCCGAATCCGATTGTTACTTCATCAACCGATAGAACTGCGCGCTGGCCGAGGCGGGCGCATAGGCCACGCTCTCGCTGCCTTCTGTGACCACGGTCAAGCCGGCGGCACCCCAGCCACTGGGCAGGGTTGCCGACTTCTGGAGCGTGTAACTCGCCACCAATGCCGTTCACGAAATGCGCACCTGATTGCTCGTCCAACGCTGGACCTTCAGCGTTGGGGGGTGCGTGGAAACAGGCGTGCCAGGGATCGAGACGCTGTCCATCGCCACCCAGCCCCAACCGCCGTGGCCGGCGTCAATGAGGTCCAGGGTATAGACGCCCGGCGGCAAGGCGGTCAGCTCGGCGGCGGTGAAGACCGCTTGCTGCCAGGTGTCGCCGCTGCTGCTCTTCTTGCCGGAGAGAAGGTAATTGCCGGTGTTGACGTTGCGCAGCGCCACGCCTTGGAAGCCGGGACTGGTGGTGTTAGCCGGCAAGGCTGAAACGCCGGTGCCGTTAAGGCTGCCGCTGCCGGTGCCGCCGCGCAGCCAAGCCGTCAGGTTACCCGCGCCGTTAAGGGTGAATTCTGGCGAGCGCAGCCGCAGCGTGGGATGCGCGGAGTCCTGCGTGCCGACCTGGGCGGCGAGGCCGGCGGGCCGCACCGTCACCATTAGAGCGGTGCGGGCCGGGAAACCGCTGATCGCAATGTTGACCGTGCCGCCGCTGACGGCGACATTGGAATCGGAATGGACCGTTAGCGCGGCGGTGAGATCGTTGCCGTTGCTGGTGACGCGCTCGACGTGGACATTGACACTGCTGCCGAACGCCGCCGGTAGGTTATTAAGGGTAAGAGTGACGCTGCCTCGTCGGCGTTTTGGTTGTCGAGTAAGTGCTGGCTAAGAATGTCGGGCACCACGTTGTCAGCCTTGGCCTTGGCGAGGAAGGTGTTTAAGTGACTGAGGTTGGCGCTGAAGAAGCCCGGCCCGACGATCTGGGCCTGGGGACGCAGTTGCCGGATGATGCGGAACGCCGGCACCCACGCTTCGGTGTACCAATCGCCGATGCCATCAATGCCGAAGGCATCCGGCTCGTTGATGAGGTCAAAGGCGACCTTGTCCCAGTTGTTGCTATTGACCAGCTTCACCGTCTCTGCCACGACGTTGGTGTAACTGAAGTTCTGCTAGGTGTAATCATGGGAATAACCGCCGACAGTGGTATGGGCGTGGTTGCGGAAGGCATCGGTGAGGATGACTTGGAGGTGCTCGACGCCCTGGTCCACCATCGGCTGGTATTCGTAGTCCCAACTGCCCCAATAGCCCAAGCGCCAGGAGTTAGGCTTGAGTTCGAGGTTGCCGGCCCGTGGTGATTCGCGCGTGTGCCACCAACTGTATAGGTACCCTTGCATAGGGCGCGTCACAGGACCGCGGTCGTTGGCAAAATCAACGGTCAGCGATTGCGCGCGGGCCGAGGGCAGCGCGGACAGGCACAGGATGGCCGCCAGACCGGCGACGACGGAGTGCAGAAGGGAACTGGGCTTGATCATTTGGAAATGGGTTAGATACAGGTCGCATGAGCCATTGCTGGCGGAATGACTTTGGCCGGTAGTGGGCGAACCGTCATGTCACTAGAACTAGTAGTGGGGGGGCTTAGAAAATTCAGCGGCGACCACGGTCTGTCCTGTGGATGCACGCCCTTTCCCCGGCGCGGCCGGCGACGTCCAAGGGCTGCCGTGAGCCTAAAGCGCCGGCCCCCGGCTCAGCTCGACGAGCGGGCCGACTTTGCGGGCGACGGTGGGTGGGTGTAACACGCCACCGCCTGCGAGCGGGAATGGACGTGCAGCTTCTCGTAAATCCGCCGGGTGTAGTGATTGACCGTGTGCTGGCTGATGCCTAACTGCGTGGCGATTTCCTTGTAGAGATAGCCGCGGCTGAGGAGGTTGAGCACTTCCGACTCGCGCGCGGATAAGCCTTCCACCCTGGCCCCGGTGGCCGGCGTGTGTTGGAAGCGTTGGACGACTTTCCGCGCAATGTTACTACTCATTGGCGAGCCGCCCGTGTGAACGTCCCGGACGGCGGCGATCAAGTCGTCGTGCGGCGTTTGCTTGAGGAGATAGCCCGCCGCGCCCGCCGCGAGCGCTTGGAAGATGTGGTCCGAGTCTTCATACACCGTGAGCATCACGAACTGCGTCCGCGGCAGCAGCGGCTTGAGGCGCTGCACACATTCGACTCCACTGTGCCCGGGGAGGTTGATGTCCATGAGGGTCACGTCCGGCTGATCCTGGGGCAGGCCGGCGAGGGCCGCCTCGCCATCAGGATACTGGGCGATGAGTTCAAAGCCGGGCGTCCCCGCGATCCACTCGGCAAAGATCTCTCGCGTGGGTGCGTGGTCTTCCACCAGCGCGATCCGGACGATCGCGGGCGGGGGCGAGGAATCAGCGCGGGCCGTCACGGGGGAGAGTTTAGGCAGGGCGCGGGAATGTGGCATGTCACTAGTTCAAGTAGTGGGGGCGGCGGCCAGCGGAACGGAGAACCGCACAGTCGTGCCCGCGCCGACGGCACTCTCGATGTCACAGCGGCCGCCGACTTCGGCGAGCCGGGAGCGCAGATTCGCAGTTCGTGCCGGCGCGCAGCGGGCGGCGTGTCGGGAGCGAAACCCTTGCCATCGTCTTGCACTTCGACAACGAGCGTGGTGGCATTGAGTTGCAGTGCAATGCGCACTTCGCTGGCGCTGGCGTGCCGGGCGACGTTGTTCAAGGCTTCCTTGAAAGCGAGGAATAGGTTGTGCCGCGTCTGCGAACTCACCGGCCGATCGGCTAAGTTCACCGGCACATCCAAGCGACAGCGAATACCCTGCAGCGATAGGAAGTCTTGGGCGAACTTACCAAAATAAGTGCCTAAGCTCTCGAGCGTGTCGTGCTTAGGATTCACGGCCCAGACGATCTCATCAAGCGCGCGAGTCACGTCGCGTGCCGTGGCGAAAATTTGCCCTAGCCGACTTTCCAAGCGGCCAGGTTCGTGCGCCTTCACGCCGGCGACCTGGCTCAGTAAAGTGATCTGCGTGAGGCTGGCACCGAGGTCGTCGTGGATGTCGCGCGCGATACGGCTGCGTTCGCGTTCGAGGGCCAACCGACGTTCCAATGCGGCCAGTCGCTGGCGCCGTTTGCGGCGTTCGACACCGACGATGGTGAGGGCAAACAGCGCCAGACACACCGCCCCGCTGCCGAGCTGGAACGACCATGTCTGCCAGAAGAACGGAGCCATGCTGAAGGCCAGCGCTGCCCCCGTTTCATTCCACACGCCGTCATTGTTGCAGGCCAGCACGCGAAAGCAGTAAGTGCCCGGCGGCAGAAAACTGTAGCTGACACTGTGCGCGCTGCCGCCTTCCACCCAGTCCGTTTCCAAGCCCTCGAGTCGCCAGCGGAAACGCACTTTGTCCGGCGCGGTGAAACTAAGACCGGCGAAGTGAAACTCGAAGTAATGCCGGCCCGGCGGAATGCGCAGCGGCGCGGCGGCGGTCCCTGCGCGCGGCAACTTCTGCGCTTGGCCGTCCACCAGCAGGCTCTCGATCACGACTGTCGGTGGCAGGCGGTTCATGGGGACAGTGTCGGGCCGCACCGAGGCCGCGCCGTTGGCCGTGGCGAACCACAGCCGGCCATCCGCGGCGTGCCAGGCCGCCGGTTGCGCGCCGCCCGAACACTCGATCGTCGGCAGGCCGTCGTCGCGCCCGTAGGTGACGCACTCGACCCGCGGCCGCTCGCCTTTCGCCACGGCCAGCAAATCCGCTTTCGCCACGCGAGCAATGCCAGCCCGCGTGCCCAGCCATAGCTGGTCCCGGCCATCGTCGAGCACCTGGCTGAGGGTGTCGCTGGGCAGCCTGTGCCGGGTAGTGAAGCGTGTGAAACTCCCGTCCGCAAAACGCAGCAACCCACCGCCCAGCGTGCCGATCCACACGCTGCCATCCACGTCACCGAGCAGTGCCCAGAAGCGGCTAGCCGGTAGGTTGTCACTGGTGCGGAACACCTCCCAGCGCCCGCCGCTGCGCCGGCGCAACTCACCCTCGCCCGTGCCGACTAGCAAACGGCCCGCAGCGTCCTCGGCCAGCGCCAGCACGTAGCCCGGGCCGAAACCTTCCTCCTCGCAGCGGCGCAGTTTTAAGTCCTCCCAGGAGAACAAACCAAACTCACTGCCTAGCCACATAACTCCGCGCCGGTCCTGATACAAGACCCGAACGACCCCATTCACCACCTCCGCCGGGAACGGGCGACTTAGCCTGCCATTGGCGAAAACCAGCGCCCCATTTCCTATCGTTCCCACCCACACCTGGCCCGCCGGCCCCGGTGCGACCACGATGCCTTCCCCGCCGGCCAGTGCCTCTTGCACCGCGCCGGGCAGCACCACCGCGACGCCAGCGTGCCAGTGTGCCAACCCGCCGAGCGCCGTGCCTAGCCACATGTCCGCGCCGTCGGTGCAAACTGATGTGACATAGTTGCCCGCGCCGCCGACATCGGCGTCCAGCACATCGAACACGCCGGGCCGCAACCGCACCAACCCGCCGCGCAGCAGCCCTAGCCACACGTTTTGCTCGCGGTCTTCCAGCCAACACTCCACCAGCATGTTTGGTAAGCCGTTGGTCGTACTCAACCGGACACTGCGCCCGTCCCGCGCCGCATGGAAAACGCCGTCGCCGTGATGAATGATCCAGACGCCACCCGGTGTGTCGCCGAACATGCGCAGGCCGTGCGGCGGCTGGCCAAACCGGTCGTCCCATCCTTGCGCCTCCGCCAGCCAGTGTTGATCGCGGCAGCGTCGCAACCGGCCGTTCGCCTCGCCCCCAGAGGCTGCCTTCACCCGCGAAAACCATCCTCTCCACTAATCCCGGATTCCGAAGTTGAATTGCCACAAAGAACGCAAGGAGCACAAAGAGAAGGCTGTAGGGCTGGGCCGCCGGGAAAAAACCTGGCATGGTTCGGAACCCACCAAACTCGTTGTCCCGCTGTGCGTTTCTTTGCGT
>CAINDV010000559.1 GCA_903847485.1 uncultured Verrucomicrobiota bacterium | reverse complement strand
GCCGCCATCTCTTGGCGTTCCTTAAGTTGGCGGCGCTCTGCCGAGACGCCGCTACGCTGGGGTTCCGGGGCCGCGAGCAGGGCACGGGCACCAAGGGCCGTCTCCACGCACTGGCCCTCGGAGCGCCGACATTCTTGTCGGCTGGGGTGCGGGCGGGGGGCAAAGCGGACAGGAATGTCCGCGCTCCGTTCTTCGAGTGCCTGACCGGTGGGCAGCGTGTGGTTGGTACAAGGCCGTGCGTTCGTGTCCGCCAGAGGCGGCGCGAAACCCGGCGCGGTGCAGCGGCGAGGATGATTCATATTCACAAAGCGAAAGAGTGCGCTCCGAGGTTCGCAAGTCAACCACTGATTTACCAGCAGTTCTCATCTTGGCCGTGGGCTGCGCCAGGAGCCGGCTAAAGCCGGGACTACGAACGGCCTGGGGCAGCGTTTTGCGGGGTTCGTTGTCCCGCCGTTAGGCGGTTCGGGGACAAAATGAGACCACCCCGAACTATTTACGCGCGTTGCGCCCATGAACCTCAAGATGCGCAAGTCGTTGGCAATCAAGGAAGGCATTTTGAGGTTCATGGGCAGAACTGCTGGCCTAGCAGGGCCACCAACCAGCCGAGCGGACAAGAATGTCCACGCTCCCAGCCAAAATGAAATCTGCTCGCGGCGGCATTTCGGCAATGGTGCCTGCCAGTCTCGCCGTGCTACCTTCCGGCCACCCCATGAACTCTCGAGAACGTGTTATTGCCCAACTCCGCGGTGAACCGGTGGATCGGTTGCCGGTCATGCCTATCACGATGATGTTCGCCGGCGACCTCGCGGGCATCCGCTACGGCGATTACTGCCGCGATCACCGCCGGCTCGTCGAGGGGCAACTCGTTTCATCGGGTCAAGAGTTCTGAGCCTCTGGTGGGGGCGGAATAAAAGGCCGGGGGATTGCTCCCCCGGCCTTTGAACTCAGTTGCTTGACCAGCCAAGGCTTCGGTTATCGGACTTCGAGCCGATAGAACCGTTCCTTTGGCAGTGGCGGCGTGCTCGTATCGCTTAGGGCGATGGTGCCGTTGTTGCCGGCAATGCCCGCGCCAATCGGAGTCCATGAGGAATCCGTGAGGTTGTTCTTGTAAACCAGGCGGTAAGTCGAACCAATCGCCGTCTTCTCGATGGAAAAGGTCGGCACTCCGCCGGGTCGCGTAAAGCCGCTAAGCGGCAATCCAGGCGCTCCAACCGTCACGGTGCCCGTGCCAGTGATGCCGGCAGTGGTGGAGCCATAGACGCCAGGGCCTTTGTAGGAACCAGCGATCTTCAGGCTCGAGATGGTCCGGGTGCCGCTGTAGCCAAGATTAACCGTGGCTGAAGCCTCAATCTCAAGATTCCCGGCTGCCAGCGAGGTGGCGGCCGCGCAGCCGAGCACGCCAGCCTGAACCTTAGTTGGACCGGTGTAGGTAGCGGCTTGCAGCAGCGTCAGCGTGCCACCGCCCAGTTTGGACAGACCCCCGTCCACTGCGGCAGCCGTCGGACCATGTTCCAATGGTTGGTTGACGGAGCAGTCGAACCCGGAGGTGTCGATTCTCGCGCCGCCGTCTTTGACGTAGGCGTGAGACAGGTTGCCCATCAGGTGGGCCGTGCCTTCGCCGACGGCGAGCGGATCCGTGGAATCCGACTGGGTGGCTTTGAGCACCCCGCCATTGAAGTTGAAGAGAGCGGTTTGACCGGCATTGCCAGGAGGATCAAGCACCCAACCAGTACCAGTACCACCGGGTTCGATCATATTCACGTTGAAGACCGCCGAGACGTTCAGCGTTCCGCCGTCGAGGTTGTATGTGGTCAGAACCGGACTTCCGGTGACGACGCCGCCCATGATCAGGCCGGGGCCGTTGTTCACCGCCCAGTCCTGGAAGAAGGGGAGGTTGACGGTGCCGCCCACTTGGTTGACGACGCCGGTGCAAGGACCCCAGCCCATACCGAGCACAAGGCTGCCAGGGCTCCAGCCGCCCAAGTTCCCGGTATCGCGATCAACCGTGAAGGTGGCGGTGTCCTGGATGTTTATTGTCCCAGTGCCGCCACCGCCGTTGCCCAGGGTGTAAACGCCTCCACCGCGAAGGGTCATGCTGCCAGAACCCTTGAGCGAAATGGTGCCATTATTGTCCGTGCCATCGCCGATGACGGTGTCACGGCCACCGGCCCTGAGGATGCCACTGCCGGAGACTTCCAGTGTGGCGTTGCCGTTGATGGTGCCGCCCGTGCCGTCCACGACGATGGTATTGCCGCCGGCGATAGCCAGCTTGCCGCTACCATTGACTCTGAAGCCACCGGCGGTGCCGGCTCCAAGGCTGTTATCGGCAGTCAATGTGACGGTGCCCGGACCCGCGACAGTCACTCCAACGGCAGCGGCCAGCGACACACCGATCGTGTGCGACCCGCCGTTGACGACAATGCTGGCGTTCGCGGTGCCATCGTCCAGCGTGAGCGTGGAGCCGTTCGTCGAGGCGATCGTCGTGTTGGGAACCAGGTTGTTGAACAGCACCCCTTTCACCGTAACCGCAGTGTCGAGTTGAACGGTGGCGCCGGCACTGGCTGAGTCGGATAGGACGGCAAGGTTGCCTGCTCCCGGTATGTTAGCGTTCCAGTTGGCCGGATCGCTCCAGACGCCGTTGTTCGGGCCGGCCCAGCGGAACGCTGGGAGATCCATCGCCGCGACTTCGGCATCCGTCAGCGCCTGGTCATAGATCTTCAACGACGCAATCGCCCCATTGAAGCGCCAGTATTGGTCTTCCACGCGAACGTCGCGCCAGTTGGCGCCGCCCACCATCATCATGCCGGCGGCTTTCAGGTTGAGGGTCCGGGTCGCTGTGGAATCGAGAATACCGTCAACGAAGACCTTTTCCACCGTGTTACTATAGGTGATGGTCACCGTGTGCCAGGCTCCTTCGCTGGGAACCGTGGTGTACCCGCGGTCGCTGCCATAGTGGACGTAAGCAGTGTTGTTGCGATAGCTGAACTGCGCGGTGCTGCCGGTGTTGTTGGGGGCCGGGTTGTCTCTTCCCGCCCAGCACATGTAGGCGTTTTCGCCAGTCACAGAAGCGTCGGTCCTGTAAAGCTTGGTCGAAATGGTCCAGTCCGAGCGACCGGTGATTTGCGCCGGGGTCGTCATTGAGCCAACCAGCGTCTGCCGGCCGGCCGCGTCCTGCGTCGGTTGGGAAAACTCGACCGCCTGCATTCCGTAGCTGGAGGCGACGGAGGGCACGCTGGTGGCATCGTAAGACCTGAAGGTGCCGCCCAGAGTTCCGGTGTTGGTCCAGGTTGCGAGTGTCCCCGGAGTCAGCGTTGCCGCGTCGAGCACGACAATCGGATCAAGCCCGGCGCTCTTGACCAGGGTGAAGTCCTGACCGGTCAAGGAGGAGCCGGTCATCACGACTGTCTTGACCGCAGAGGTCACATACCCGCCTTTCCGGGCGATCAAGTAATAAGTCCCGCTGGCGGCGGGCGGCACGGACCTGTAGCCTCCGAGACTATCAGATGTGACGGTCAGCACCGGGCTGCTGCCGTCCGGATTGGTGCTTAACGACACAAAGGCGCTGTAGATCGGGCCGCTGGGGCCGGAGACGATGCCGGAGATGTTCGGCAGCTCGGTCCAGGTAGCAGAGATAGCATGGGGGGCGGTCACATTCGAGAACGTGTAGGTCGCCACCGGTCCAACCGATGCCAAGTCCACCAACACATCAGCCAACTGATAGCCGTAGAGCGTGGCAATGGTGAAGGTCTGGTCACTCTGTTGGGGAACCGCCACTGCGCCCGAAGGCGTGATGGTGCCGCCCACCCCAGCGGTGGCCGTGATGGTGTAGGAAGTGGCGGTGCCGTACTTGGCCATCAGGCTGGCTTCCAGAGCGGTCCGCTTGGCGTCATCAATCGCCACTTGGTAAACGTAAGTGTCGCCGATATCGCCGTTGAAGGAGGACCAACCGTCGGCGTTCCAGCCCTTGCCGACGTTGACATCGGTACCATAATTGACGGTCGGAGTGAGGGTTGTAAACGCGTAGGTGGTCATGTTATTCGTTGCCAGGACACCGTTGGTATAGATCTTATACTCGCCGGTGGGCTGCACCACTGCGCTGATGGTCGTTATCTGACCGTTAGGAATGTTAGCAAAGGTAGCGGATTCAACTCCACCACGTTTGATTCGAAGCCGTCCATCACTTCTGCGGATGTCAATCGAGAACTGGTTCAGCAGAATGCTCACCAGTTGCTGATAAGCGTTGGCGGGCGAATAGCGAATCGGACGGCAGGTCGCCACGATGGTACCACCGTTGAAGGCTAGAGTGCCGGGCGGTGGGCCCCAGCCGACGTTGGTGAAGGTGAAGCCGTCACCCTCGGCATGGTTGTTGACCCACTGCTGGCCGTTGATCGTGCGGGTAGTGGGATTGCCCATCCGCGTCAGTGTTCGGCCAATGGGCGTGACGGTCGGCCAGCCGGCCCCCGTGACGTAGGCGCTGCTGCGAGTGGAGAAGAGCAGGTAGGGGTCAAAGTCCGGATCCGGACCGAGGAGCAAGTTCTTGCCCGTAATCGGGGTAGTGTTGGCCGCGGTGAAGGGCGCCGGCGCATTGGTGACGGCCCTGCCCGCCGGGAGCGCCGTGGCTGAGAGTTGGTATTGCTGGCCGACGACGCAATACAGGCTGTAGCTGCCGTCCGCGGCGGTTGGCGCGCTCACGCTAACCTTGGCTGGATTAGCCGTTTGAGTCGCTTTAACAATGACCCCCTCAACGGGTACGCCACCATCCGTAACGAGGCCGCTCACGGCCGCATACGTGGGGATCGGGATGCCGAACTTGGCGCCTAGGTCGCTTTCCAGTGTGTGGCGATCTGTGTCGGAGAGCGCCGTGGTGTAAACAAACACGTCGCCGATATCGCCGTTGTAAGTGGACCAGCCATCCGGGTTGTTGCGGCCGATATTGACATCCTGCCCGTAACCAAAACTGCCGGTTCCACCCGCAGTGATCTGCGTGAAGGAACTAACCGGGGCCGTCAAGGCGGTTTCCACGCCGTTCACGGCAACTTTGATCGTGCCGTCCGGTTGAATGACAGCACTCACGACAGCTTCCTGTCCGTCGGCCAGAGTAGGGCCATCGTACGTGATGCCGTTAATGACCACCTGCACCACCCCGTCAGTATTTCTGACCCTTAAATCCAAGGAATTGTAGAAGAAGTTGACAATTGAACTCCACCAGGAGTCGATGTTGCGCTTGGGCTTGACCACCGCGACGATGGTTGCGCCGTTGCACGCGACCGAGGTGGCGTTGGCCTCCACCACCCGATAGCCAGTTCCCGCGGTGTAGGAATACTTCACCCACTTCTGGTTGCCGACGATGTCCACGGCGGGATTGTTCATGGCCGCAAACGTCAGGCCGGTCGGCAGGTAACTGGGCCAGTTGCCGGTGAGACCGCTGGCGGGCAAGGCCTCCGTCACTCCGGAGAACCACAAGTCACTCTGCGCCGGAATGTTCCGGGTATTGGACTTCAGGCTGAAGTTGACGCCTGTGGCATCAGCCAACAGCGGCAGAATCGCATCCGGTGAATTCCACATGCCTGCGACGCCACCCGCGGACACGTAAATGGTTCCTTCCGGAACACCCGTTTTGGAATAGGTGCCATCCGGGGCGGTTGTGACGGTGAAGAGCGGGGCCACCGAGGCGCTCGGCGAGCCGGAGATGTAAACCGAAGCACCTGAAATCCCAACACCGGCCGCGTCCGTGACCTTGCCGGCGACGCTGTGAGTGGGCTGCAAGACTGAGGCAACCGCAACTGTGTGGGTAGTCGTCACGTTGGTGAAGGTGTAGCTGGCCACCGGCAGGGTCTGGGCCACGCCGTCCACCAGCACGGAGGTGACGCGATACCCCAGGTTCGCGCTGATCGTGAAGGTCTGGTCGTAGCCGTGCATCACGGAAACCGCGCCCACCGGGCTGAGGGTGGCGCCGGCGTCGGTCGTGGCCGTAATCGTGTGAGTCACCATGGCCGGATATGCGGCATACAGCGCCGCCGCATCGGCATCGTTCGCTGCGGCACCAAAGATGCGGAAGTCATCAATCTCACCAGTAAACTGCCGGTTGCCCGGACTACCCCAGCAACCAATGCTGGCACCTTCGGTGAAGTTCACCGGGACGGTAGTGGTGAAGGAGTCGGTGCGAACCTTGACTCCGTCGAAATAAAACGTCTCCGTCATCGTCACGCTGTCGTAGGACACGGTCATGAAGTGCCATTGGCCAGTGCTGCCCCACGCGGCGGGATACCAGTGGTCAGTCCCAACAGTTCCATTCACGGAGCACAGCATCTGGCTGCTCTGGGAGAACACCGGGTTGTTCACGTCACCGGTTGTCCAAGTCGGGGTGGCGTAGAGCGTCTGCCACTCAGCGCTGGTGGTGCATCTGACCCACGCCGACATGGTGTATTGGTTCAAGAGCGGAGCGTCGCCGCTGGCGGTGCCGAGCATCGGCACCACCACTCCGCCGTTGCCGGCGACCGTGCTCAGGCAACTTCCACCGACGCGACCGCGGGGAACAACGGCGGCCACACCGCTGAGTGTGCCATTCTTGGCCCAAGCAGAGGAGTCGTTGAAATTGCCGTCGAACTTGTACCAGACCAGCGTGCTGTCGGTGAGCGCGAAGTTGATCCCGGTCACGTTCGCGCCGGAAACCGTGACAGTTTGCGCAGCGGCGCTCAGCGGGAACGCGCTTGCCGAAACCGTATAGGTATCACCATCCGGGACCACCATGCTGTAGGTACCGTTCAGAGCGGTGGTGGCAGTCAGTGTTGCGAGAGAGCCAACGGCCTTGACCGTGGCGGTGCTGCCCACCGGTAGCCCGCTAACGGTGCCGGAAACAGTGAAAGTGGGCAGAGCAGCAGGCCCGAGGTCAATATAGTCCCAGTGCGGGCCCCATTGGTCGGTGCCATTGCCCAACACAATCGTGTTTATGCCGGCATTCAGAGGGACCACCGTAGATGACGTGCCATAGGCTGGGGCTATAACTTGCGGGGACGCTATCGTCCCCCTAGCAACCCCGTTCACAGTGAGGTACGTGTTCCGACTGGCATCCCAAGGTTGATAATAACCCATAGCCATTGGATACAAGCCTGCTGCGGGCGCAACGGCGGTAAACGTCACAGTGTCGTTTCCGCCGAACACATTTGCAGCTACCCTTTGGCCGCCTGAAGCATTTGCATCGGCCTGTATGCTGCAGCCAACAAGAGCGGCGCTTTCAGCTTCGAACCGTGCCGGGTTCACGCTCGCACCCAGGAGGAGATTCTTGCCCGTGATCGGGGTGGTATCGGCCGGGGCGAAAGCAGCCGGGGCCGAGGCGACTTCTCTGCCGATAGGGAGCGAGGAGGCCGAGAGCTGGTACTCTTTACTGACGCGGCAGACGAGGCTGTAGTTGCCACTCCCGCCGGTCGGAGCGCTCTGGACAACCTGATAAAAGTCCGCGTTGTCACCGGCTGTTTCGGTTGCCTTCACAATTGCCCCGGGAACGCCCACGCCGCCATCCGTGACCGTGCCGCTGACTGTGGCAAACGAATAATCCGGGCTATCGGCCGAAATATCGTCAATGTATACAGGATAATTGCTGAACGCGGCGTCGGCAATATCCGCCCCCGTGTCTGACTCTCGGTAGGCAGCATAGCAGTAAACACGCGTGACCAGACGCCCCGGAGAAATGCCGTCCGTGGCGTCTGCAGGGCAGGTTATGGGGGTGGACGCCGTAATTTGAGTCCAGTCAGCAGTCTTCAAGTAGAAGTAGTCGCCCCCAGAGACGCTTGACCACCCCCCCGTAGGATTGTAGAAGCCCCAGCGGAGCCGAACCTTGATTTGGTGGGTCGCGCTTGCGTTAGGCGCCTTGACCCAGGTGGAGAAGGTGAATGTTTCCCCGACAGCGACAGGAGTTACTTGCCCGCCGGAACTGAAGTTAGCGGTTCCAGTGCCGTCCGGGGCGGTGCATGCCCAGACCCGATTCCCGGTATGAGCAAGTGACGCGTCTGTGACCGCTACCGCGGCACCCCAGGAATTGACCCACCAATCCGCATTCGGATCAGTGCCGGTCTCAGCACTCGGGTTTGGCAGCATATTGGCTGCCGATGAGGCTGCCAGGCCTATAAGCAACAGCAACGTTGCGACTAACGTGTAAGTCCTGTCGGCCAGGCTGAAACCCCAGCCCCGCCACCGATTGGTGTTTGATGATATACTTTTCATAGTGTTATTACTGTCTGTGTTTTTACTGGCGAGTGACGGGTTCTCAGCGGGGCTGAGCGCCCGGCGGGGCTACGAACGGCGCGCGGCGAGCCGGCCGAATCTTGGTAGGTTGGACGGTGTTTGTCCCACCGGGGGTGCTACACCGGTGGGCAATTATGTTGCT
>CAINDV010000558.1 GCA_903847485.1 uncultured Verrucomicrobiota bacterium | reverse complement strand
AGCAAGTCAGCGACGCCTGCTCGGCAAGCTGGCCGCCCAACACGGTTTCAAGCTCGTCTCGGAACCATCGCTGGCGATGCAGCCATCGGTCTAGTCGCCCCAACGCATGTCCCGCCAACCTGAAAAACTACCAGACGCAAGAGCTGCCCCGAGCGCTGGAACCGAAATCAGCCCCATCAGGTTCATGGGCAGAACTGCTGGCCGCTCCGCCTTCCCCCCCGGCTGAAGCTCGGTGCCCATGGGAAAACTGGACTGCTCGAAATCTGAGCTGCGCTCCCGGCCGGAGAAAGCTTCAAAAAAGGCTTGCGCACCTTCGCCTAACCTGCTTAAAACGAGACCGTTAGAACGGTAAATTCGCTGACAAACACCGCCGGCCGGGAGGGCGCAGGTCCTCCCGGCTTTTTGTTGGTCGGCAAGTTGCCAAGCCAACATCCGTGCTGCCCAACCTTCGCGGACTTCGCGGCCGTTGCGCGACATTCCGGCCACACAGGGTCGTCCGACGGCCGCGAAGGCAGCGAAGAGGAGGATACGGCAGGGGAGACCCCAGTTGCCACGGTTCAGCCCGCATTCCGAAGTTGAAACCGAACTCCGAAATAGGGATCGGGAGCGCGCCCGCCTCGGGCGTGGTTTCCCGCGCCCTCGCGGAAAACGGTTGGGCATACAAAATTTTCCGGGTGGGTCTGGTTGGCGACGGCGGACGCAGTGCGGAACGCGAGGCGCGTTCTGCTACGCCCGGGGGCGTGCGTGCTCCCCGATTTTCGGCGTTCGGATTGAAGATGGAGACAGGCGCAACGCCTGTCCTACGCGCTGGACCGCAGCTTCGCCCAAATTCCCGACTGCATAGTTACAGTTTACGACCGCCCACGCTCCTGGGCCAACCCCGTCCAGAGGTTAGAAGGAGTAACTAATCCCGATGGATTGGAAGAGGCCGTTGCCAGCCTTGAGCTTGGCTTCCGTGGCGTCAACATTGAGCGTGTAATCGGGCAGCCACTGATATTGGGCGTTATAGAAAAGGCTCCAACAATGGCTCAACTTATAGGATACGCCCCCGCCAATATACCAACCCACCAGCACGCTGAAATCGCTGGCCGAGCCGTACACGCTACTGGGGCGAACGCCGTCAGTGTATGAATCTCGATACCTGACCTCGCCATCCACCATGCCGAGAGCCAGCCCGGTCCCAACGGTGCCCCACAGGCGTTTGTAGATGGGGCTTTCAAAGAACGGGCCAAAGCGCAGGCCGTAGGTGTTAGCCTCCAATTCCCGGTAGGAGGTCATGGACGCACCTCCGGGGATCGTAGTAGCCGGGCCTGGTGTTCCGATGAGGGGGATAGTCGGGCCGGGGCCGTTATAGGTGCCCTGATAGGTATTAGGAGGAGGAGTCGCGGGATCGTAGGGCGGCACCACGCCGCCCAGCGCATAGGTGCTGACGGTGCGGACGATCGCCATGGAGTGCTGCCAGGTGCTCTGGGAGTCTAAGACGGAGTAATTGAAGGCCGCCTCTACGCCAAAGTGGCAAGCGTTGGAACGGCCGCCACTCCAAAGCTCCCGCGCGTAAGTCAACTCCAAGCCGGACGTTACGCGGTTGTCGTCAAGCGTGTGCGAGGTGGCGGGAGCAGCCGGCGCGTATGACTTGGTCTGTAAGAGGTTGCCGCCCTGGACTTGGGTGGGGCTATCATAGCCCCAGTTCCAAGTGCGTCCATCGGGTGCGGGTTTGGAGCCGCCGGTCTGCCTGGAACTGGGCAGGACGTAGCCATCATCGAAAATGCCCGGCGGCGTTTGGGGAGAGGCTCCAAAGCCTTTGAATTCGGCGGAGATATTCAACCCAAAACGATAGCCGAAGCTGAGGCGGTTCAGGTGATGTTTTTCACCGATTAGCTGCAACTGCTCGGACAGATCCTCGGCGGGAGCCGCAGCGGCCGGCGTAGGCGCGGGCTTGGCCGCCATCTTATCCACTTGCTTATCCGGGGAAACTGGCTGGGCCTGGGCCAGCGTGACAGAAGGGCTCGCGGGTGGCGTGAACAGGGGCGCGGTAGGTTCGGCCTGGGCCACAACGACTGGGGCTACAGTGGCAAGTGGCGGAGCTTCCGCGATGGGGACCGTTTCAACCCCGTCCGGAACCGTCGGTGCCACAGGCGGAGTGATGGGCGCGGGCTGGGCCACCATCTCATCCACCTGCTCATCCGGGGGAACTGGCTGGGCCTGGGCCAGCGTGACAGAAGGGCTCGCGGGTGGCGTGAACAGGGGCGCGGTAGGTTCGACCTGGGACACAACGACGGGAGCTACGGTGGCAAGTGGCGGAGCTTCCGCGATGGGGACCGTTCCAACCCCGGCGGTAACCGTCGGCACCGCAGGCGGGGCGACGGGCGCGGCTGCTTCAGCGGGTGGCGGCGAGACGGGCGGAGCAGGTAACTCGGCTTTCATCGGAGCCGGGGCCGGCACGGACGGCAGGGAAGCCAGCGTGGCGACCACGGGGCTGGCGACGGGAGGGGGGGATGCAGACCCGCCTACATAGTCGGCCGCAATAAAGGCGTAGGTCTCGGGCGTGGGGCTGATCTGCACCCAGTCGCCTTGCTGACCGAGGGAACGGATCTTGTCGCCCCTCTGCAACCGGCCCAGAACACTGTATTTTTCGCCGGGACCACTGCGGATGTTCAACTTACTGGCCGCGACGGTATCGCCGTCCAGGAAGGAGCCGTGAACATAGACGGGGATGGACGCCGGAAGCTGGATTTGCGCCCAGCGCGAAGGTTCACCTTTCTTGGCCCCAGCGACGACGATCTTATCCACCATCTGGATGGGGTCGCCTGTGTGGAGTTGAAAGAGAATCTCGCCCGCCAACGAAGCCCGTCCGCGCACATTTACATTGTCGCCCTGAACCAAAGACGGTTGCAAAGCCCACAGCGACGGAGCGGCCAAACTCGCGAGCAGGGAGGCAGACACAAGGCCAACCGAGGGCCGGCGGAGCGCGTTCCCCCGGCCCGGCAGGGGGCATGAAGACGTTAGCGAGGGGCGTGAACGAGAAGCAAGCGGATGGTTCATAGAAGGTTAGTTCAGTTGTTAGGCAGGAGCAGCAGACGATAAAACCGGCAGGGCGCGTTGGTGGGATGAATGGAGGTTACGGGCGGGCCATAGTCCAGCCACTGCTGAACACCACCATGTCCTATCCCAGCGGGCAGTGAGGTATTCCACGTCACCAAGTCCCCGGTATATTGGATGTAATACTGCTGGTTGGAAAGGGTGGTAAAGTTCAGCAACATGGTGCCGTTGGCGAAAGGCAGGATGCGCCCTATGAGTCCCAGTGTGCCGACCGGGTTGGGGGGATTGGCCGACGACAGCCATAGCACGCTCAAGATAGGAACAGGCACGCTACCATCCGGAGCATAATACTGAAGGCGCAGCCGCACAACCTGGCCCGCGCCAATCGGGGAGTTGTATTGGATGTACGGCACGTAGCCTCCGCTGTTTGTCCCGGTCGCGTTCCAGAGCCAGGCATTAGTCAAACCGCGCACCTCGACCCGTAACCCTTGCAGCTCGACAGGCGTGGGGTTAGTGACCCAGCAGTCCTGCTGGTAAAGCCCGGTCTGCCAGACCTCCGGACTGCTGGTGTCAATGGCGCTGGCGGAGAAAGGCAGGGAGGTCAGGAAATTAACATTCACCTCCGGGGAGCGATTGGTACGCCCAATGTCATCCACCGCCTCGGCCGTGAATCGGTGATCACCCGCCAGCAAATTGCTGACGGTCATATAATAGAACGGCGGCGCGGCGATAGGATTACCCAGGCGGTTGGTCCAGTCCAGAAAATAGACGTTGGTGACGATGCCGTCCGGGTCAGTCACTTCCGCCTTGAACAGGATGTCCATGCCGACAAGGAACACAGAGCCATTGGTCGGACTGGTGATGCGAACAGTAGGCGGGTTATAGGGAAGGATGGTCAGGGTGCCAGCGTTGGCCACCACGGTGTAGTTGACCAGCCGCCCGTCGGGATCCGCGAGGTGCGGCGTGATGGCGTTGGCGCTGGGTGGAGCATACACGCCCGCCGGGGTCGCCGGGGTGGCGGCCGAACTGTAGGTGGCAGTGATACGGTCGCCGCACAGGACGTTGGTCAGTGTGCCGGTGAAGACGGGATTCGGCCGGCCGAAGCGCCGGGAGGCATTGTGCGCCGTCACGATGATCGGGGCGGTGGCTTTGGCGATGGTGAAGGTGCCGACGTTGGTCACCACGGTGTAGTTGACCAGCCGGCTGTCGGGATCCGACAGGCGCGGGAGGATGGCGTTGGTGCTAGACAGACCATAGACGCCGACTGGCGTGTTAGTCGTGGCGGCAGAGATGAAGGTGGCAGTGATGTTATCTCCGTTCAACAAGTTACTAAGCACGCCTGTGAAGACCGGATTGGCGGCACCGTAGGGCCGCGTGGCGTTGTTGGCGGTGACATAGAGTGCCGCCGCCGCTTTCGTGATGGTCAGGGTGCCGGCGGTAGTCACCACGGTGTAGTTAACCAGCCGCCCGTCGGGGTCCGACAGGCGCGGCGTGATGGCATTGGTGTTGGACGGACCATAGACACCGGCCGGCGTGTTGGTCGTGGCGGCGGAGACGAAGGTGGCAGTGATGTTGTCCCCACTTAGCACGTTGCTAAGTGTGCCGGTGAAGATGGGGTTGTTAGCGCCGTAGGGCCGCGAGGCGTCGTCGGCAGCGGCATAGAGTGCCGCCACCGCTTTAGTGATGGTCAAGGTGCCGGCGTTGGTCACCACAGTGTAGTTGGACAACCGCCCATCCGGGTCGGAGAGTTGGGGCAGGATGGCATTAGTGCTGGACGGATCATACACGCCGGCCGGGGTGCTGGTGGTGGCAGCGGAGACGAAGGTGGCAGTGATATTGTCCCCGCTGAGCACGTTGCTAAGCGTGCCGGTGAAGACAGGGTTGGTCGCGCCGTAGGGCCGCGTGGCGCTGTCGGCGGCGACATAGAGTGCCGCCGCCGCTTTCGTGATGGTAAGCGTGCCGGCGGTGGAGACCACGGTGTAGTTGGTCAGCCGCCCGTCGGGGTCAGAGAGCTGCGGCAGAATGGCGTTGGTCGTGGACGGATCATAGACGCCGGCTGGCGTGTTGGTCGTGGCGGTGGAGACGAAGGTGGCAGTGATATTATCCCCGCTGAGCACGTTGCTGAGCGTGCCGTTGAAGATAGGGTTGGTCGCACCGTAGGGCCGCGTGGCGTTGTCGGCGGCGACATAGAGTGCCGCCGCCGCTCTTGTGATGGTGATGGTGCCGGCGTTAGTCACCACGTTGTAATTGGTCAGCCGCCCGTTGGGATCAGAGATCTGCGGCAGGATGGCGTAGGGCGTGGAGGGACCATAGATGCCGGCCGGAGTGGTGAGTGTGGCGGCGGAGACGAAGGCGGCCGTGATGGCATCGTTGTTCAGCAAGTTGGAGATCGTGCCTGAGAAGAAGGGATTGGTTTCCCCGTAAGGGCGGGAAGCGTCGTTCGCTTTAAAAATCAAGGGTGCCGAGGCCTTGGAGATCGTCAACGCGCCTTGGTTTGTAGTCACCATGTAATTGGTAAGCCGGGAGTCAGGGTCGTTCAGCAGCGGCGTCAGGGCATATTCGGTGTTGGGCGGGTAGGTGCCGACGGGCGTAGTAACCGCGGCGGTAGAAACGAAGGTGGCGGTGATGTTATCGCCATACATCGCGCCGGTGACCGTCCCGTTAAAGACGGGATTCGTTTCGCCATAAGGCCGGCTCGCGCCCGCCGGAGCGGACACCAGGAGCGGCGCCTGGCCCACGACGAAGGAGTTAGTCACGTTAGGCGCTGGGAGATAGACTTCGTTGCCCGCTTGGGCTGCCACCACCGTGACGGTGCCGACACCGGTAATGACAAGCAGGCGGTTGTTCGTGGACGAGAGGGAGGCTGGGCCGCTGAGGACGGAGAAGCTAAGGGGTAACTTGGAAGAGCTGGAAGCACTCAGCTCAAACGGCGCGGCTCCATAGATCAGGTTGGAGATCGTGGGGAAGGTGATGGCTTGGTTGCCCCACTCGTAGGCCCCGATATCCACGCCCTGGCCTTGCGGGCGAATCACACCCCGGGCATCCAAGGCCGGGGCACCGAGCGCCAAGCCGGCATCAAGGGCCGGGCTATTCGTGAGCCAAGCGTGCGTAGGAATCGGGCCGCCATTGTTCTGCAAGGGGCTGAGGAGGGGCGAAGTGTTGACAATGTCGTTCGTGAGCAAGGCGGCGGTTAGCCCGTTGGTGTCCTGCACCAAATTGCCGCCCAAGCTGACTAGGTAGCCGCGCACGTCGGGTTTGTATTCTGACGCCGTGTTGCCGCCGATAATGGTGTTCAGGAGGCTGACATGGGCGGAAATCGGGGCGGAGAAGAAGCCCCCGCCGACGCCATAGCCGTCCGCCCCGGGGGGGCCCAAGTCTCCTTGGACAGTGCCGCCGGCACCACCTATGGCACGGTTCCCCGTGATGGTGCAGTTGACTATCACCAAACTGCCACTTTTAAAATTGATGGCTCCGCCCCAGCCGCCGCCGCCTGCGCCGGCACCACCCAGCATCACACTATTCCCGCCCTTTCCACCGATGGCTTCGTTACCCGAAAACGTGCAGTTGGTCAGGCGGACGTTACCCCCAGCACAGTAAAGCGCACCGCCCAAGGCATTGAATCCAATCTCGGCCGGCGGGTCGTTCGTGGAAGAGGCCGAACGTCCTGGCACCCCCACCACGCGATTGCTGACCAACGTGCAAACGTCGAGGACCAACTCGCCTTGATTCCAGATGGCTCCGCCTTCGTTGGTGGCGGCGTTGTTGGCAAAAAGGCAACTCTGTAGAGTTAGTATGCCGCTGTTGATGACGGCCCCTCCGCCCAAACCACTCAGCCCATCCGCAAAGGTCAGCCCTGACACCAGCGCACGGATATTGGTATCCACCGCAAGAATGGAGTTGGTTTGCTGGCCGCTGATAACCAGGTTCGTCGCCCCTGGCCCGGTAATCGTGAGGTCTTGCGCCAGCGACGGCAGACTCGCCTTCAACCGGATGACACCCTTCGTGGCGAACTCAATCGTATCTTCGGCCGAGTTAGTGACGCTGTTGGCCTGCGTGATCGCGTCCCGCAAGCTACCGGGGCCGGAGTCATCGGTGTTCACCACGGTGAAGACGGCAGCCCGCCCAGGGGAAACTCCGCCCAGAACACCTAACACCGTCAAGGCTCCGACCGAACAAACGCGCCGGAGCGACTTAGGAAAGAGTGACTTCATCATATAACTAGCAAACTGGCAGCCGACGTTGGCCGGACGGCCAACGTGTGCGAGGACTTTACCTGCCACAGGGCGTGGTTGACAAGACTAAATTCTCGGTCGCCACAAAATCGGTGCGTGTTTCCATGAACCGGTAGGACGGGCCCCGCCGGGGACGAAGCCGAAACTCAGAAACTCAGAAAACCGGTTCTGAGAAAGCTCTTTCAAAACTTCGTAGTGGCACCGGCACCCCGTCGACGAAAGTCTTGCGGGCACCCAAGCCCACAGAACCGAACTGCAGCCGGGGCGGCTGCCCCACTACCTTACGAGTCTCGGCCTCAACCCAGGCGATGGTAGGGCGACGCTCCTGCGGAGCCGACGTTTTGCACAGGCTTCCTCAGAACCGGTTTTCTGAGTTTCTGAGTTTCGGCTTCGTCCCCCAGCGGAGTTGGGGAGAAACGATGCCAGAGACAGGCGCGACGCCTGGTCCTACTGCGGCGCCGGAGTGCGGGCACGCAGAACCGTCTGCATGGCGTCCAGCTTGGTCTTCACGTCGGTGATTTCGCGCTCGCGGGCGGCGAGGTAGGCGGCGTGGGATTCTTGCATCCCGCTCAACTTCAGGTTGAGCCGCTCGACTTCCTTCGCCAGTTCCGCCGGTTCGGCGGACGCCGGCACGGAGGCGGATCCGGCGGCGGTGACCATCGCCACTTTGCCGTCCTTGACCAATAGCTTCACGCGGTCGCCTTCCTTGAAGCTGAACCGGAGGTCGCGGGCCTCCTTCCAGCGGGCCGACTGCATGGTGGCGGTGTAGTCCGCCACTTCGCTGACGGTCACGCCTTGATCGGCCAGCCGGCGTTTGGCGGCTTCGACGTCTTCGTTGATCGCCACGTTCCTCTCCTGGAACTCGAACTTCGGGAAGCGCGACGGCGCCTCGACCTTCGTGGCGGCCCAGAGATACTT
>CAINDV010000557.1 GCA_903847485.1 uncultured Verrucomicrobiota bacterium | reverse complement strand
GCCTGAAGAACCGCGAAGGGTTCTACCGCGTGGTGGAAAACAACAGCATGGTCAACAACGGTTTTCACCCGCATGTCTGGTACAAACACAGCGAGGATGTCATCCGCCGCAATATCATGGGCAGTGATCGCTATCACCCGGCCGGCGGCATGCCGCCGACACCCTGGGGCAAGGAGATAGACTACAACCTCGTCCATTGTGAAGGTATGACCAGCCCGCAGCATGCCGACGCCCTCTCCGACCAATCCAACCGTGACGAGCATTCCCTGGTAGGCGACGCCTTGTTCGTGGATCCGGCCAAAGGCGACTTCCGCGTGAAGGAGGGCTCGCCGGCGCTGAAGCTGGGCTTCGTGAATTTCCCGATGGACCAGTTCGGCGTGCAGAAGCCCGAACTCAAGGCCCTCGCCCGCACCCCGGAAATCCCCAAACTCGAAAACCAGGTGAGAATACGCCAGACCGTCAAGCGTGCGAATTATGCCTGGCAGGCCACTATCCGCGATATTGAGGGACTGGGCGACCGTTCGGCCTATGGGTTGGCGGACGAATCCGGGGTGCTGCTACTGGATGTTCCGGTCGCCAGCCCGGCGGCCAAGGCCGGCCTCCAGAAGGACGATGTGATCGTGGCCTGCAACAATCAACCCGTCAGGACCGCGTACGACCTGCAAAAAGTGCGGGACAAGGCCGCCGGCCGGGCGCTCACGCTCCTCGTCACTCGCAAGCAGCAGCAGGTGACCGTCGAGGTAAATGACTATGTGTATGTCGTCACCGAGAGTTCGGGCAATACCGAGTTTAAAACAGTTCCGCTGACGCCGGCGGCGGACGTGGTGCCTGCCAAGGTGAGATCCAGCGCTGCCAAAATGAACAAGGAACCGGTCGAATCCCTGGTCGATGGCAAGATCGTCGATGGCATGGGGCCGCTGTTTGACAACGGGGTGGTCACGGGCATGTACAAACTTGATCTGGGCGTGGTAACCAGCGTTGCCCGGGTCAATACGTTTTCGCGTGGCGGGGAACGTGGTCGCCAGAACTTCGTGCTCTACGGCAGCGAGGCCACCGCCGATCCCGGCTGGAACGTGGCCGACGCGACGGTGTTCACGCCGATTGGCACCGTCGATGCCCGGCAGGATGCGGAGTGGAAGGCCACCAGCATCCGCGCCAGTGATGGCCAGCCGCTGGGGCGATATCGCTGGCTGGTCTGGGCGGTGTTCCCCATCAATGACTCCGAAAACACCGTCTATCAGGAATTGCAGGTGATCCCGGCGGAGATTGAGAAGTAGTTATCAGGCATCATTGACCGCCATTTGCTGAAACCGTATTCAGGCGGAGACACCAAAAACAAATTCAGACAGAATCGTATGACAAGACATCTCACTGCTATTTCCTTCATCAGCAGAGCCATCCCGGTGGTGGTCCTGGCCATTGGTCTGCGGACAGCGTCAGCAGAAACCAGGATTGTTCTGGATGACGCCGACAGCGGGCGCGTCTTCGAGGGCATCGGCGCGGTCAGCCAGGGCGGTTCCTCGCGGAATTTCTTTGATTACCCCGAGAAGCAGAAGTCTGAGATTCTGGACTACATGTTCACACCGAAATTCGGCGCGAACTTGCAGCATCTCAAAGTCGGGCTCTCCGGCGGTGAGAACGACACTGACGGCAGTGAGCCGACGCATGCCCTCACCCGCGAGGAGTTGGCGGATCCCAAGCCGCGCGGCTACGAGTTCTGGCTAATGGCCGAGGCGCACAAGCGCAATCCGAAGATTCTGCTCGATTGCCTGGCGTGGAGTTACCCGGGTTGGATTTCGCGCCCGTTCTCGCAGGATTCGGCGGATTGGTATGTCGCGTTCCTGGATGTGGCGAAGAAACATTACGGCCTGAAAATGGACTGGCTCGCGGCAGGTTGGAATGAGAAAGGCACCGACCTCAACTGGATCGTCAAGACTTTGCGGCCAACGCTCGATGCCCATGGCTATGCGGAGGTGAAACTGCAAGCTCCGGACAACAACGGGAGCTGGCAAATATTCGATGATTTGGCGAGAAATCCCGAGGCGGACAAGGTGATTCAAGCGGTCGGCTACCATTATCCTAACGAGTTTGGTCCACAGATCGAGGCGGAGGCAAAACACGCTGCCGAGAAGATCATTGCCACCGGCAAGCCGCTCTGGTCCAGCGAGGAATTCTGCTACAGCGGCAAGACCTGGGAAATGGCGATGCTGTTGGCGCAAGTCTATAACAAGAACTACATCCGCAGCCGGATCACGAAATCCGAGGTGTGGCCCATGTTGTCCGGAATGTATCCGGGGCTCGCTTTTTACGGCGCGGGTTTGATGTTGGCGGACACTCCATGGTCCGGTAACTATGACGTCTATCCGGCGGTGTGGACCACCGCCCACACCACCCAGTTTACCGAACCCGGCTGGCGTTACATGGACAAGGCCTGTGCCAAGATCGAGACCATCACGTGGAAGGGGAACTATGTGGCCTTGCGCGATCCGAAGAAGGGAGACTGGAGTTTGACCGTGTGCACGGACAAGCCGGTGACGTTTCAGGTGCAGGTTGCGGGCAAGCTGGCCAGAGGCGACGTGCATGTGTGGAAATCGAACGGGAAAATCCAATTCATTGAAGAGAAACCCCTGCGTCTGACGAACGACACCTTTACCATTTCCCTGGAAGGCAACAGCATCTATACGCTGAGTACCACCACCGGCCAGAAGAAAGGAGCGCACCCGGCACCGCCGCCCGCCGCGGCCTTCCCG
>CAINDV010000556.1 GCA_903847485.1 uncultured Verrucomicrobiota bacterium | reverse complement strand
CAAGGCAACATCTGGAGCCAGTTCGGCATTGATAACGGCGACGGCGACGGCTCCATCAGTTATCCCTATTACCCGTCCACCGAACACTTCTGCAAACCCGCCCAGGGCCGGAAGGATCTCATCGATTGCGTGAATTTGGACGGCTGGACCGTGGACTTCATCTCCGCGCGTCGGCTCGGCCTGGGCAAATACAAGGTGGGCGAGAAAGAGAAGGGTTACAACAGCCGGTTCGGCGTCGGGCCCATTGAGACCATCGGTTGGTATGGGCCGGATAAAGGATTGCAGCAGATGCTGGCCTGTACGGCAGCGCACTTCGACGCCGGCTATAAGCTCAACCAGTGGGCGTGGGTAACCAATTGCTGGGAAATCTCACTCGTGCCGCAGGTCAAGAACCTGCCAGTGCTCACCCGCTGGCTCGAGTGCATCCGCAGCCGCTGGCCCAATGCGGAATGCCTCACCCAGGGCGATTTCGGGAGCCTGTGGCGCCGGCACCATCCCGACAACGCCCATCTGGACTACCGCTTCGTGCAGCGGGGCACCGGCTTTGGATGCAGCGATGCCAACCTCGAAATCCGCTGGTTCATGAATCGCCAGTTCCGTCTGGCGCTGCTGCATGATTGGGAGAAGTCATCGCCGGAAACTGTGATTGACTTCACCCGCTATGATCGGCCCGTCCGCGAACCGCAGGACCTGGGCCGCAATTGGAGCCTGCTGGGGCACATCAATCAAAAGCAAACCCGTCCGCAAGACCAACCCTGCCCCCTGGCGGCCTTGCCGAAAGACGACCGTGCGTTGATCCGGTCGGTAATTCCTGATCTGGGCGCTTAGACGAATCGATACCGTAGCATCTCATAATACGACGACCAAAAATCCATGAAGGACGAAGCCACGAACCCTAATCGTCATCCCATGAATATTCGGAAAATCCGCCTCAGCAAAGACATCCTCCTCGCACTGGCGCTCGCGTTCTCCATCGTAGGAGTCTGCACGGCGCAAACCACCCCGCCCGACCTCACCGCCCCGGGCGGGATAGCAAGCGCCAAACTCGCTATGCAGCGCGATCTCGGAGACGGCAACATCAAAACCCAAACCTTCAACCTCGGTCCCACGGGTTTGCGCGGATGGATTCACCTTGAAAACTCTGATGGCTCTAAAGTCGCCACCGGTCGGATCTCCGATGCAAGCCGTCAAATTCTTGTCACCCACGCCAGTTCCCCGGGCAATAGCCAGATCCAGGTGGACGACGTGATTCTCGGCGCCATTGCCGCCAGCTCCGGCACGGTGCCTTCATTCACATCCGATGCCCGCAAGGCCTTCGGCACCGCCATTACCGAGGCGGAGAAGACCGGCGCGGGCACGCTCCGCCTCAAGCGCTGGCGGACGGGCAGCACCACGGATGTCAACATCACCATCCCCATCCTCGGCAGTTACACTGCCACCGCTCCCTACAATTGCCCGAAATCCACCGCAATCCTTGCCAATGCCCGCAACCAGATGGTCGGTGAATTGCTAGCCGACCCGAACTACCTCACGCGCAACAGTGGCCACGCCAACGACCTCCACGCGCTCGCCCTCCTCGCCAGCGTGAAGCCCGGCGATCCGAATTACAGCACGGTCCAGACCCGCCTGCAGACCTGCGCCCGCTCTCTCTCCAGCCCTCCGTTCGAATGGGCAAACCCAGATAATGCACCCTGGGTATGGACACCCGCCTATCAATTGGTTTTCCTCTCCGAGTACTACCTTCTCACCAACGACTCCCAGGTCGTTCCGACCATCAAGAATTTCACCCTCTGGCTGGCCGAATACCAAAGCATGTGGGGCACCTACAACCACGGCCCCGGCCAATTTTTACAAGATAACTCAGGTCGCCGCTTCGCCGCCGGCTACGGCCCGGTCAACGCGGTGGGCAACATCGCCAACTTGGCGATGGTGCTCGGCAGGAAGGCTCTGCAAACCGCCGGCCAGGCCATCGATCCGAGGATCGATACCGCCATCCAACGTGCAGCGGGCTTCCTCGGCTCCCACGTCAACAAAGGCTCCATTCAATACGGCGAGCATTTCCCTCACGCTACGAGTCATGCTTCCAACGGTAAAGATGCCTCTGCCGCTGTATTTTTCGGATTGCAGGACAACTACACGGTTCAAGCCGAATATTTCAGCCGCATGGCTACTGCCGGCTGGATCGGCGTCGAGTTGGGTCATTGCGGACAGGATTTGGGAATCCTCTGGACTGGCCTCGGCGCCAGCATGGGCGGGGATGCGGCCGCCTCCGAGTATTTCAAGCAACTGCTCTGGCGCTTTGATATGCAGCGCCGCACGAACGGATCCTTCACCAACGACAGTTTTTACGACGATTTTTACAACGGCGGTTGGACTGCAGATGACTCCTATCTGGGGGAATCCAGTAACTATAGCCTCAAAGCCACCGCCATCTACCTGCTCACCTACAGCCTCCCGCTCAAACGCCTCCACATCACCGGAAAACAGGCCAAGCCGGCCTACACGCTCGATGCCGCCAAGGTCGCCAACGCGGTTTCCGCAGGATCCTTCCCGATTGATCGGACCAGTCTTTCGATCCCCCAGCTTTTCACCGCCCTCGGCGAGTATGATCCCGTCGTGCGTCATTACGCCTCGGTCGAACTCGCTTCCCGTTCCTTGGCCAGCACCGACCGCACCAACCTGCGCGGCCTCCTTTCCAACCCGAGCCCAAACATTCGCCAAAGCGCCGCCCAAGCCCTCGGCATCCTCAAAGACGCCACCGCCTTGCCGACTCTTGTCGGCATGCTCAATGATTCCGACCTCTGGGTCCGTCAGAAAGCCGCCGCCGCGATTGACAACTACACCGCCAGCACCGTCAGCACCCATCGCGACGCCTTGATCAATGCCTTCATTGCCAATGCTCCTGCCGACCCAAATGTCATCAATTGGATCGACCCCTTGCAGTTCAGCCAATCCACACTGTCCAGTGTGATCTTCAATAAACTGGCGGCCTACACCATCAATGCTCCAAAAACCACCCACCTCTATCCCGCGCTCCGTGCCGGTCTGTTGCTACCCACGGCCTCCTACCGCGGCCCCGTTGTCGCATTCGCCAGAAATCGGCTGAATTTGACCGACTTGCAGAGACTCTTTCCGGAACTCGTCCAGGTGGTTTCGGCCGACACCCCTGCCGACCGCATGTTCGTGGCAGGCGTCCGCGCCGACGCGGTGGCGTTTATGGCGCAGAATAAAATCACCGAGGGCATCCCGATTTTCCTGGAGGTGATCGAGACCCAGACCCCGGGAGGGTTCAATTACGAATATCTAGTCGAAGCCTGCAGAGCCCTCGCCTCTTACGGCGATGCCGCCCGCTACACCCTGCCCAGACTCAGAGTCGTCCTTGCCGATTGGAATACGCGTCTCTGGGACGGCGCACTGCCGCACGAGGAACTCAGTGATACGATCACAATCCTCGAAAATGCCACCTCCGCTCCGGCAACCAACCTCGGAAAATGCGTCGCCAACTCCCAGATCGTCACCACCACCGGTGCGCAGTCCATCACGCTCTCCGGGGTCTCGCCAATTGGTTCCATTTCTTTCCAGAAACTCACCGATCCCGCCAACGGCACCCTCACCGGCAACGCCCCCAACCTCACCTATACGCCAAACGGCGGCTTCACAGGCACCGACAAATTCACCTTCCAGACCAAGGACTCCCTGACGACCTCCGAGCCTGCCACCATCTCCATCATCGTCGGAACGGCTGGCACCGGCATCGCGGGCGCGTATTTCAACAACGCCGATTTCACCAGCCCGGTGCTCACCCGCACCGATCCGCAGATCAACTTCGACTGGGGCACCGGCTCGCCCGACCCCTCCATCGGGGCGGACACCTTCAGCACCCGCTGGAGCGGTTACCTACTCGCCCCCGAAACCGGCACTTACACCTTGTCCGGTCTCACCAGCGACGGTGTCCGCGCCTATCTCAACGGTGTTCCGGTCATCAACAATCTCAACGATCAATCCACCCACTGGACCGATGGCCAATCGATCTCCCTGACCGCCGGGCAAAAGGTGCCGCTCTTCCTCGAATACTACGAAAACACCGGCTCCGCCGTTGCCAAACTCAAGTGGACCGGCCCGTCGTTCGCAGGATTGAATGGCAAGATCATCCCCCAAGCCTACCTCTTCGAAAGCAACAGCAGCGGCGGCACGGACACCACCGCGCCCGTGATCTCCACGCTCAGCCCCGCCGACAACGCCACCGGCGTGGCCCACGCCGCGGACCTCGTGGCGACCTTCAGCGAAAACATCACCCGGGGCACCGGCAACATCACGGTCAAAAACCTGAGCGCCGGGACGCAGACCGTCATCCCGGTCACCGACACCGCCCAGGTCGCGATCTCCGGCGCAACCCTGGTCATCAATCCGCCGGCGCTCTTGGCAGGCAGCAAAAACTACGCCGTCCAGATCGCGGCGACCGCCATCGGCGACACTGCGGGCAACAGCTTCGCCGGAATCACCAACAACACGACCTGGAACTTCACCACCACGGCTCCCGACACCACCAAGCCGACCCCGAATCCGATGAGCTTCGCGGTGCCGCCGCAAACGGCCGGCTCCACCTCGATCACCATGACGGCAACGACCGCCAGCGACCCCAGCGGCGTGGAATACCGCTTCAACAACGTGACGCTGGGAACCAGCAGCCCGTGGCAGAACAGCCCGGTTTACACCGCGACCGGGCTCGCCCATTCCACCACCTACACCTTCACCGTGCAGGCGCGAGACAAGAGCGCGGCCGGGAACACCACCACTGCCTCCGCACCCGCCAGCGCCAGAACCTTGGGTAGTGGACCGCTGAATCTGATGAGCCTCAATTTCTATGCGTATGGCGGGTTTAGCTCCGCGAATTATAACACCGTGACGCTCGAATCGGGAGAATCAGCCGGGCTCGGTGTGTTCCATGTCAGCGGCTGGCAGAACTATTCGGTCCCGTGGGGCCTGAGTTCACCTGCGGCTCCGATCACACTCACTAGTAGTGTGGGGTCAACGGCAACCATGAGACTCAATGATGTCCGCAACGGGTGGACCTATTCGGATGTGCCCCATACCTTTTTCGCAGGCGGCGATGGGGATTTGATGAATGGACACGCCAACGGGACCGAGGATCCATACGACCAATCGGCACTGTTCAACATGGATGTCTTGAACATCCCCTATCCGAGTTACGACCTCATCGTTTACCTGGGTTCCAATGAAGCGCAATTCGGCGATGGCAAGGGCAAGATCGTCCTCAATGGTGGCGCCGAGCAGGGCTTCATCCTGCCTGCGGGACAGTTCAAAGGTTTTGTGGAAATCACCAATGCCACCACGCCGGGGAACTACATCGTCTTCCGGGGCCTGACCAATTCTTCCCTGAACCTCAAGGTATGGGGAAATGGATTCAACCACCTCGGGCCGTGCGGCTTCCAGATCGTCAACTATGGTGCCATCACCGGCGACACCCTCCCGCCGGTGATCTCCACGCTCAATCCCGCCGACGAGGCCACCGGCGTGTTCTTGGGCGCGAGTCCTGTGGCAACCTTCAGCGAACCCATCGTCCGGGGCACCGGCAACATCACGATCAAGAACCTGACGGACTCGACCCAGACGACCATCCCGGTCACCGACACCACCCAGGTTTCGATCTCCGGCACGGTCCTGACGATCAACCCGACGGCGGATCTCCTGGGCGGCAAAGACTACGCCGTTCAGATCGCCGCGACCGCGATCAAGGACCTGGCCAACAACGCCTTCGTTGGCATCACCAACGACACGACGTGGAACTTCGCCACTGCCACCGCCCCCAATGCACCGGGTGTCGTGACCGGTCTCGCCTTGTGGCTGGATGCGAGCGATCCCAGCACGATGACGCTAAACGGTTCTTCCACCGTGACCGAATGGCGCGACAAGGCGGGAAGCCTGGCCAAAATGACGCTCAACACTGGAACTCCAACAGCGGTAGCTTCAGGGATCGGCGGCATCCCGACCGTGCATTTCACCAATGGATCCTCGATGGTCGACGGCGTGAATCACGCGGCACCCGTCACCATTTTCTATGTATCACGCCAAACGGGAGGAAGCAACAGGCGGGTGCTCGGCGCCGCCAACAACAACTGGTTGCTGGGATACTGGGGCGGCAATAAGGGTTCCGCCTGGTTCGAAGGTGATGTTAACTTGAGCGGCAATGGACCCTCGGACACCGCGCCGCACCTGTATGCAGCGACCATCCCCGGCAGCGGCCAAAACTCCACAGTCTGGGCGGAAGGGGTCCAGATCGCTTCCAATCAGGGCGGTACGCAGGGTCCCAATGGTCTCTTTCTCGGTGGCGACGGCCAATGGGGGGAGTATTCCGATTGCGACATCTCGGAAGTCCTGGTTTATCACAGGGTTCTGACTCCAGTGGAGGCGAATTTGGTCGGTTATTATCTGTCGGGCAAGTATGGCTTGGACACCAGCTACGACCCGCCGCCGACGATCTCGACCCTCAGCCCGGTCGACAATGCGACCGGCGTGGCCGTCAGTGCGAACCTGGTGGCGACCTTCAGCGAGAACATCGCCCGAGGCACCGGCAACATCACGATCAAGAACCTGACCGACGGGACCCAGACGACCATCGCGGTCACAGATGCCCAAGTCACGATCTCGGGTGCGACTCTGACGATCAACCCGACGGCGGATCTCCTGGGCGGCAAAAACTACGCCGTTCAGATCGCCGCGACCGCGGTCAAGGACCTGGCCAACAACGCCTTCGCCGGGATCACGAACGACACGGGTTGGAACTTCACGACGCTAACCGATTTCGCCGTTTGGGCGGCGAAGTTTGGGGGCGCGAACCTCACCGACCCGAACGCCGACTTCGATGGCGACAGGACGTCCAACGATCACGAACGGATCTGGGGATTGAATCCAACCAACGCCGCCTCGCGGAATCCGTTCACGTCCACCTCCAATCTCGCCGTCGGCAACTTCAGCTACACGCGGCGCATTCCGTCGCTCACCGGCTACAGCTACACGGT
>CAINDV010000555.1 GCA_903847485.1 uncultured Verrucomicrobiota bacterium | reverse complement strand
TGGGCAGCAGATCATTTTTCAGGTCCATACTCATGTTCATGTACACCAGTTTGCCCGGTGTCTTTTTTCCATGAGTCAACGATGCCTTTTTCCTCCTCCCAGCCCTATCCGCTCGGTGTCATTTAATTTGAGTCAACGCGTTGAACAGCACGGTGTCCTTTGCCGGTTGACGCTCAAGAACACAACCACGAATTCGCAAACATTGGACGTATCTTGGACTTTTTCCGGACAGGTGTGCCGCCACCCCGATGCGGCGTGGAAATACATATCGCCACATGGGGAAAAGGGGAACACCATCGCCTTGGTTGGGGCCGATGCCAAAGTGCTGTCCGCCGTGGGTAACAAGGGATCTGAGCCGGCCGCCATCGCGTTTGCCTTTTCTCGGGCACCGGCAGACTTGAAAGTTGTGACTGACGGTGGCGTCGCCGCATGGAAGATCACCCTCGCGTCAAACCAAACGGTATCATTGGCCTACACCACCGCCATCGGCAAAGATGCGGCGACGGCCACAGAACTCGCGACGCGCTGGGCGAAATCCTTTGACCAGAATTTTGCGTTGGCCAAAACGCCGTGGGAAGATCGCTGGCAGGCCGCTTTCACTCCCGGCAACAAACATTTCTCCGGCCACCTGCCGACACTCCTGACCGAAGATCCGAAGATCCGCCGGGTGTATTACGAAGGCGCGCTCGTGCCGCTGATACTCTGCCGCACGGACTTGCCGGCGGCCAAGCGGTGTTTCGTGACGGTCGGGCCGGAGTGGGGTGTCACGCTCATGTATTTCTGGGACGCCGAAATGTGGGCCAACGCCTGGGCGATGCTGGAACCCAACAGCATGAAGGAGTTGCTGGCGAAATGGCTGACGATGGATCATCACGGCTGCCTCGCGCTGGATTGCCTTGAAGGCAAGGGGCACGGTCAATGGTACGCCGCCAACGACTGGTCGATCTTCCGCTGTGTGGATGCGTATCTCGGCGTGACGGGTGACAAGGCATTTCTCAGTCAGACGATCAACGGCAAGACCGTTCTGCAACGGTTGGAGGACATCGCGACGTTTTATGAGCAACGCCCGTTGACCAAAGACAGCCTGCTGGCCGATTATGGCGGACCCGAAAACCTGCTCGAATGCTCGGAGCGCTATGTCCAGGGGGGGGCATCGCTGAACGCGGCCAATGTTTATCTGCTTCGGCGCGTGGCGGACTATTGCGAACAATCCGGAAATGCGGCGCGTGCCCAGGTGCTTCGGGGCCAAGGCCGACAAACTTCTCCCATTCGTCATGGCTCTTTATAAACCGGGAGAAGGCGTCTGGAATGCCCGTGACAATGCCGGCAAAGAGGTGTCCAGCCGGCACTGTTTCGACTACATCATGACCGGTCTGGCGTTGGAAAGCGACCTCACGCCCACGATGAAAACGGAGATGACCGGCTTCGTCGAACGCGAACTGCTCACGAAAACCTGGATGCGGGCGATGTCGCTGAAAGATCCCGCCGCCGCGCACTCCGACCGCCCCGACCACGGGCCGATGGGTTCCTACGACGGTTGGCCGCCGCTGACGATAGACGTGATGTGCCGGTTCGGCACGTTTGACAAGGCCGTGAAATTTCTGCGGGCCGTCGAGCGGTGACGCACGAAGGCACGTTTGCACAGTCCCATGAGTTTCTCGGCCCGGACAGTCGCGGCTTCGATCCGGTTGTCCGCATTGCCAATCGGGGTGGGCAGGACTTCAACGAAGGGTGTGGCGCGGCGTTTGCCGAAGTCATCATCCGCTCACTCTTTGGCTACCGGCCTGATCTTCCCGGTGCCGGTCTGCCGCTGTTGGCGCCCCGAACACCGCGCGGATTCAACGGGCTATTGCATCATGTGCCGTTCCACGGCAAATTGTACACCATCAAGAGTGACGCGAAGGGTACCTACCAGAAGAAGGAATAAATAAATGAAACAGGCAATGAAACGTGTAAAGAATGTGTTGGGCGGCAAGAAAGGAGATTCTATGCGGAAGACAGTGTTTTTGATAACGATAGGGGCCTTGCTTTTTGCTGGCGCAGCCTTCGCAGTTGATGGAGGCGGGAAAGACAGCTCAACGGCTGGCCCCGTGAAATCGCGAACTTTCAATGCTCTTAACTACGGAGCGGTGGGCGACGACAAGACGGACAACACCGAGGCGTTTTCGGAATGCCTCAAGGCAGTGGTCGCGGCCGGCGGCGGGCGGATGGTTCTGCCGGACGGCGTCTATCGAGGCCGGATCATCATCCCTCCGGTTTCCAAGCCCATCACGAGTTGGATCACCATCGAGATCATCGGCGAAAGCGAGCCAACACCCGTGTTTGGGACGGTCGGGTCCTTCCCGCTGCAGCAGAACGGCACCATCGTCAAAAGCCTGGCGACCTCGGGTGCCGGGGTCATCTCGGCCAGTCCGTCGCCCAACTCCGTCTTTGCCGCATTTTCCGCCGTTTATGTGGTCCTCCGCAACCTCGATGTGCGGACCTACGATAACCCGGCCATCGGAGGCATCGACCTCAACAACGCCATGCAGTGCCGACTCGAGAACGTGTTCGTCAACACCGGCGTCTACAGTGTTCATGCCTCCCAGCCGACCCATGGCACCAAGGGCCTTATCACTCCGGCCTGCAATAATGCGGCTCTGACGATCCTGCGCAACGTGGTCGTGACCGGATATCATACCGGCATCCAAGTCAACGAGCACACTGACGGGGACAACATCGTGGTGGCTTCCAACATCAACGGCTTGGAATTTGTTTTCGCCCATCATGCCTCCCGGTTTGGCCGGGTGGGCACATACCGCAACACCCATCACATCACCGTCTCGGGCAGGCACGGGTTTTCGATCGAACAGATGAACACGGAACAACCGGGGCCGGGACAAACGGATGCCCAGAACGCCTGGCAGGCGCTCGTCAGTAATATTAACGACCCGAAGAATCTCGGTGTGGCCGATATCAACTACTGGGTCGTCGAAGGGAATGTGGGGGCGGTCGAGAAGTTTATCCGCAACGGCGGCGCATCGATCCAGGCCCGAAGGACCGGCTCCGGTATCCATCAGGGGAAGGAATAAACAAATGAAACAGGCAATGAAACGTGTGAGGAATGTGTTAGTCGGCAAGAAAGGAGATTCTATGCACAAGACGATGGTTTTGATAACGATAGGTGGCTGGCTCTTGGCGGCCGCAGCCGTCGCGGTTGATGGAGGCGAGAAAACAAGCTCAAGTGCTGGCACTGCGAAATCGCGGGCGTTCAATGTGCTCGAATACGGAGCAATGGGCGACGACAAGGCGGACAACACCGAAGCGTTTTCGGCATGCCTGAAGGCAGTGATCGCGGCCGGCGGCGGGCGGATGGTTCTGCCGGACGGCGTCTATCGAGGCCAGATCACCATCCCGCCGGTTTCCAG
>CAINDV010000554.1 GCA_903847485.1 uncultured Verrucomicrobiota bacterium | reverse complement strand
CGCAAGAGCTGCGCCGAGCGCTGGAACCGAAATCAGCCCTATCAGGTTCATGGGCAGAACTGCTGCCAATATGAACATCGCGTTGAACATCGCGTTGACAACCAGCACGCTTTCGCTAACGTCTCCGCCTTTGCAATAAGACCCAATCCGATTTATGGCGAATACCAAATCTGCCGAGAAAAGAGCCCGTCAGGGCGAACGCCGACGTTTGCGCAACCGCGGAGTGAAGTCCGTCCTCCGCAAGGAGGAGAAGGTGTTCCTTGCGGCGATCACCGCCGGCTCCAAGGACGAGGCCGCGAAGGCGTTTCGTGAAGTGTCCTCCCGCTTTGACAAGGCGGCGAAGAGCGGCACCGTGAAGAAAGAAACCGCCAACCGCAAGAAGAGTCGTTTGGCGGCGCAACTCAACAAACTCAAGTAGGCCCGGCCGCCCGCCCGCCATCCAAGCCTGCAGCTTCTGGGTTGCGGGCTTTGTTTTGCTGTGCTGCCCGCGGTGCCGGTGGGGAGCGGTGCGCACTTGGAGAGCGGACCGGACTCCGTCGTAGTGCCGGCCGCCAAGTTGACGGAGCGCGGTTTTTCGCTCCGCACGCGATCCGATGGCTCGCTCTGCGGGGTGGCCGGCGGCGCTGGACGGCTCCTGTTCAGGGGCCACCGCCAGCCTCAGCCCGTCACGCCCAGACTTTCAAAACGCTCCTCGATGGTCGCCGTGTTTTGGATGTGCGCGAGTCTGGCGTAGAGGCCGTCCTGCGCCAGCAGTTGCTCGTGGGTGCCGCGCTCGACGATTTCCCCCCGGCGCAGCACGAGTATTTGATCGGCCCGCTGGATGGTGCTGAAGCGGTGGGCGATGACGAAGCTCGTGCGGCCTGCCAGCAGCCGGTCCAGCGCCTCCTGAATCAGCCGCTCCGTCGCCGTGTCCACGCTCGCGGTGGCCTCGTCCAGGACCAGGATGGGCGCGTTCTTCAACAGCGCGCGGGCGATGCTGACGCGCTGCTTCTCGCCGCCGCTCAGCTTCACGCCGCGCTCGCCGACCTTGGTGTCATAGCCGTCCGGCAGGCGGATGATGAACTCGTGGGCATGAGCCGCTTGCGCCGCGGCTTGTAGCTCCGTCTTGGTGGCGTCGAGCCGACCGTAAAGGATGTTTTCCCGCACCGTGCCATTGAAAAGAAACGCCTCCTGGCTGACCACGCCGATGTGCTGGCGCAAGGTTTCCAGCGCCAACTTGCCGGTGTCCTGACCATCAATCGTGATGCGCCCGGCAGTCGGCTCGTAGAACGCCGGCAGCAAGTTCACCAGCGTGGATTTCCCCGCGCCGGTGGGGCCGACGATGGCGATCATTTCGCCGGGCCGGGCGTGCAAGGTGATGTTCCGCAGCACCTCCGCGCCGGCACCGTAGCCGAAGCCGACGTTGTCATAAACCACTTCGCCCCGCACCGGCTCGGCAAGCGGAAGGCGCGGAACGCCGTTGGCCCGCTCCACCGGTGCGTCGAGGATGTCGAAGACGCGTTCGCCGGCGGCGCGGGCGGCCTGCATCATCTGGTTGAGGGAGTGCAGTTGCCCCATGGGCGAATAGAACATCCGAAGGTAAAGCAGGAAGGCGACGAGTTCCCCCATCGGCATGGTGCCGCGCAATACCAGCCGTCCGCCCAGCCACAGCAGCAACGCCACCCCCAGCCCGCCGGCAAAGCTCATCGCCGGCGAATAGACCGCCCAGACCCGCATGATGCCGAGCGTTCCCTGACGCAGCGCGTCGGCGCGCAAGGCGAAACGCCCGTCTTCATGCACCTCGCGGCCGAAGGCCTTGATCTGGCGCACGCCTTGGAGATTGTCCATGAGCAGGGTGTTCAAGGCGCTGGCGGCCTCGCGCTGACGCCGGTAGCGGCGGTGGGCGGTAAGCGTGTACCACAGCGCGCCACCAGCCAGGACGGGCAGCGGCAGCATCGCCACCGCTGCGAGCGCCGGATTCATCCAGAAGAGCATCACGGCCACGCCGACGACGCTGAGCAAGGCCACCGAGCCTTGCTCCGTGCCATCAATGAGCGCGCGCTCGACGGAGTTCACGTCCTCCACCACGCGGGTCATGAGGTCGCCGGAGGCCCGCTGATCGAAATAATCCACCGGCATCCGCTGTAGGCGCGCATAAACGTCGCGGCGGAGGTCGAAGATAACATGCTGCTCCAGATGGTTACTGATGAAGATGCGCAGGCTGTTGAAGAGATCGCGCAGCAGGAGCGCGCCGATGAGGGCGAGCATCACCGGCGCAAGCAAGTCCGCCCTCTGCCCGTTGATGACGACATCAATGGCAAACTGCCCCAGTTTGGGAAACGCGAACGACGCCAGCAGCGAGAACACCGCGCAGCCGATCGTGCCCACAGCCAGCCACGGGTAAGGCCGCAGGTAAACCGTCATGCGCCGGAGGACTTCCCGCGTGGACCGGGATTTGGCGGAGGTCAAAGGAATGCCCGCTGGGGGGTGGGTGGACATGGGTTAAAGCCCGATCCCAAGCGCCAGACCAAGAATGCAACCATCGTCCACGACCACTGGCGCGCTCACCCAGAGGGTGCCAGCGTTTTCGAGGTCGTCCTTGATGCCCAGAGAACCAGTGACGCGCTGGCTGCGGAGAATCTTCGCCGAGATCGGAATCCACCCGACGCGGCCTATGAAAGCCACCAGCTTGCCTTGGGTGAAAAACTCCCGCGTCAGCGCCAGCACCTGCGAATTGCGGCGGAGTTTGTCGGGCATGAACCCGCCTGGGATGAGCAAGCCACAGAAATCCGCGCTCTGGACATCTCGCAGGAGCAGGTCGGCGCGTAAGCGATAGCCGGACTTGCCGACGTAGCCTTTCACCTCCTGCCCGGCCAGGCGCAACCCGTAGCCCGCCTCTTCGAGGCGCAGCGCGGGATACCACAATTCAAGGTCTTCATAAAAGTCGTCCACGAAGGCCAGTAACGATTGTTGCACGGCGGCATTAAAACACAAACCGTCGGGAGCGGCCAGACAACTAAGGGACTCGGCCATAAACACGGCTTGGGAACTCAGGAAATCATGAAACTCACTGCGCTCAAGCCCCGTCCTTTCTGAGTTCCTAAGTTCCAAATTGAATATCATCCCAGCGGCCTCCGAAACACACAGGCCGGGGCTTGCGCCCCGGCCTGAGGGTGATGAGATCGATCCGCCTTCACCCAGGCGCTCAGAAGCGTAGTGAGGTCAACTTCCTCGCCTACTGTCCAACCTCACTACAAGTGCAACCCCTACACCAACCCCAAAACGGACAGCAGGCACGTTCTCGCGCCACCGGAGAATGGACCGGGCTGGACGCACTTTGTTCAAACTATTTTCAGTTCCCTGCCCGGCTGAGAAAATGGCGGCGGGCGGCGGCGGCATCCTGGGTGATTTGCGCCTCCAGTTCCGCCAGTGAGGCGAACTGGCGCTCTTCGCGGAGGCGTGCCTCGAAGCGCAACCCCAGTTCCTGCCCATACAAGTCGCCTTGGAAATCCAGCAAATGGGTTTCCACCTGCAGGGTTGGCGCCGGCTCACGCAAAGTGGGACGCAGGCCGATGTTCGTGACCGAGGGATGGGCCGCGCCGCGCCACCACGTTTCGGTGGCGTAAACACCGTTCGGCGGCACGACAAGTCCGCGCACGTCGAGGTTGGCCGTGGGAAAACCAAGCTGGCGGCCGAGTTGATCACCCGTCACCACTAGCCCGGCGAGTTGGTAGGGCCGACCCAACAGGCGATCCGCGCCCGCAAAGTCGCCGGCGCGCACCGCCTCGCGAATCCGGGTGCTGCTGACCGGTTGACCGTCCACAGTCACGGTCGGCAGTCCGTGGACGGCGAACCCGATCTCCGCGCCCAACTGTCGCAGCAACCCGACGTTGCCACTACGTTGGTGGCCGAACGCAAAATCCACGCCGATGCACAGGCTGCGCAGTCGGCCCCAGGCCTCGGCCATCTGCCGGATGAAGGCTTCCGCGCTCAGTTCGCTGAACGCCCGGTCGAAATGGATCACCCACAGCGCCTCCGCGCCCAGCGCGCCGATGGTTTCGATCCGTTGCGCCAGCGATTGCAGCAACGCCGGCGCCCGCTCTGGGGCGACGATCTCGCCGGGATGCGCGTCGAAAGTGATGACGACCGACACGCCCCCGACGGCGCGGGCTTCGGCGATGACTTTCTGGATGATCTCCTGGTGGCCGACGTGGACGCCGTCGAACATGCCAATGGCGGCGCACACCGGCCGGTCATCGGCGGGGAGTTCGCTGGCGTGGCGCAGGAGCATGGGAGCGGGGAGCGGTGAAGGGGTTAAATCGTTGAATCGTTAAATGGGTTAAAAGGTTAAACAGGGGTTCATCGCTCGACCGCAGCTCGATTTAACGATTTAACGTTTCAACGATTTAACCACTCACCAACGCCCCCGCCCCTCACTGCGCCAGCAGTTTCAGGAAAGGAATGACCCGCTTCTCCAACTCCGGCAGCGTCATCGTCATCACCACCTCCAGCGGGACGGCTTCCGACACATCGAACTTCCCCGAAGCCGCCCTCCGCAGCGTGTGCAAGTGCGCCCCGCAGCCGAGCTTCTGCCCCAGATCATGCGCCAGG
>CAINDV010000553.1 GCA_903847485.1 uncultured Verrucomicrobiota bacterium | reverse complement strand
CTGACCAGCGGCACCAACGGCACCCCGACCGGGTGGTGGTGCCGCCACCGGTGCCGCGGGGGTTGCTTGTAGCCGACGAAACCTCGGCTTGGCCCCGTCAGGAGCGTGCGTCCGCCCAACGTCGCGTGCGCGGCGGCGGACGGCCCGGGGCTTCTTTTTGCAGCCGCCACCGGCGGCGGGCAGAGCGGGGGCATCCAGCAGTCCCACCGACCACGTCTGCCAGGCATAAGGGGCGAGCAACGGTGCCAGCAGGTGGTGGTTGATGCCGTTGCAGTTGGGTCTGGCCGGGGCGGCGCAAATCGGCTGCCTGCACCGGCAGAGTAGCCCGCAGGCCTAAGAGGAAGTGGAATACCTGGTCACCAGCCGCGCCGCCAGCCCACTGGGTGCCGCCGCGTTTCTGGACATGGATCGCAACTATTTGGGCGTGGAGAGCGGCTGGCATCAACGGCTGGACTGTTCCGGTTTGGAAGACCGTTTGCGCGTCCGGCACCAAGGCGCGGTCCAGATCTTGGGCTTGTGGGCGCGGGTCGGGGTGGCGTTGTTCGTGAGCTGGGCAAGCCAGCCACGCCGGGTGCGCAACCGCACGTTGCCCCATTGGCAGGCCAGGCATGCGGGGCATCGCTGGCAGATCCTGCGGCAGGTGACCGCGGTGCCGACCTAGCCTCCCCCGCCGTCCGGCGGAAGCTTTGCGCGTTGCCGAGCGGGAGGCTTTTGGCAGGGGAGTTCCTTTTCTGGAACCGGTCGCGGGCCAGATCGGGCCGGAGGAGTGGGGAGATTTTCTCCCTGTCCGCCCGAATCTCGGCGACGATTGGAACCTAAACCGATCCGAACGAGGCGGACAAATGACCGCAGATGGGCCGGTCAAGTCTTCTTGAATCCGCCATACCGGCTGATTGCTGGGCTGGATTTGGGCTTGTCAAACGAGCTTCCGACGTTACTTTCCCCGCTGCGGTTGTCCCAACCCCAAGCCGTTGCTGGGGGCGGCGGCCGCTGCGTAATCCGATTCTGACACATGCGAACCTTCACTGAAAAATCTGGCTTGGCCTGCCGCACCGCCGACCGCATCTGGCGGACGGGCGTGCTGTGGGCTTGCTTAACCGTCGCCGTCGCCTCGACCGCGCAGACCAATACTTCGTCCCCAGCTCCGGCGGCGGGGGCCTACCGTTCCAGCGCCAAGCTCGCACGGATCGGGCCGGCGGACATGCTGGAGGTGGTGGTTTACCAGGAGGAGGATCTCAAAGCCAAGGTGATGGTGGACGCGAAGGGGAGGGTTTCGCTCCCGCTTTTAGGCTCGGTGCTGGTCGGCGGCAGCACGACCGACGAAGCCGCAACCACCGTTCGTGACCTCTACGGCAAGGATTACCTCGTGAATCCCCAGGTCACCGTGGCGGTGACGGAGCGGGCCAAACAGCGCTTTACGGTACTGGGCCAGGTGAGCCGGCCCGGGGTGTTCGAGTTCCCGCCGGACGAATCGGTGAACCTGCTCCAGGCGATGGCGATGGCGGGGGGGTACACCCGGCTGGCCTCGCCGTCGAAAGTGACGCTTCAGCGCCTGGAAAATGGGACGGTGCGCACGATCTTGTTGGACGCCCAGGCCATGGGCCGCGACACGAAAAAGGCACCATTCCAGGTGCTGCCCGATGATGTCATCACCGTGGGCGAACGTCTGTTCTAATTACCGCTTATATGCCTTCTCCTAACCGCCCCGACGCGCCGGAATACCTGGACGAGTCGCCCCCGGACCAACAGGCCGACTTTCATAATCTCATCCAGGTGCTGCTGGACCGGATCTGGCTGATTGCCCTCTGTATGGTGGTGGCCGGCCTGGCAGCGGCGGCGTATCTGCGCCGCGCCCCGCGCATTTACATGGCGTCGGCCACGGTGCAGGTGGAGCAGCAGGATCAAAAGGTCATCAAAGTCGAGCAGGTCATGCAGGAGGATTTGAAGAGCCTGGAGGTGCTCAACACGATGGTCCAGAAACTACGCAGCCGGCCACTGTTGGAAAGCGTGCTGGAAACCAACCGGCTCGACCAAAACCCTTTCTTTTTGGGGCCGAAGGAGGATCCGACTCCGAGCCGCGCTGTCTTAGTTTCCCGGTTGGAGGAAATGGTTAAGACGACCCTGCGGCGCAACACGCGGTTGGTGGACGTTTCCGTCTCTTCCACCAGCCCGGAACTGGCGGCGCAGATCGCCAATTCCATCGTGGGCCAGTTTTCGAGCCTGGACTTCAAATCGCGCAGCTCGTCCACCAAGGGGGCCTCCTCGTTCTTGAAGGACGAGGCCGACCGGCTCAAAGTTAAGCTGGAGCTATCCGAGTTGGCGTTGCAGAAATACCGCGAAGAGGTGGGCAGCGTGTCGGTGCAGCAAACCCAGGACTCGGTGACGCCCAAGCTCCAGCAGTACAACAACAATCTGACCCAGGCGCGTGCCGAGACGCTGCGCCTGAAGGCGGTGCTCGATCAAATCTGCGCCCTGACCAACCGGTTGGAGGCTTTGCTTTCCCTGCCCCAGATTGCCACCGAACCTGCTCTGATTGATAGCCGGAAGGCGTTTGCCACTGCTACGGCCAGTTTCGCCGCCATCCAGATGCGGTACAAAGATAAACATCCCAAGTACCAGCAGGCGGCCCAGCAACTGGAGGAGTCTCGCCGCGCGCTGGCCCAGGACGCCCTGCGCCTGCCGGATACCTATCGCATGGCCTACGAAGCGGCCCTGTCCACCAGCAAGAGCACCGAGGAAGCCTTGAAGCAGGCCGAGGCGGAAGCCCTGCGGCTGAGTGCCCAGGCCATCCGCTTTAACCTGTTGTCGCGCGAGGTGGAATCGGATCGTGCCATGTTTGCCTCCACTTTGACTCGTCTGGGGGAAACCTCGCTTTCCACCGATTTGCGGGCGGAGAATATCCGCGTGATCCAGCCGGCCATCGTGCCGCGGAAACCTTCCTCGCCCAAGGTGACGCTCATTCTCGTGGCGGGCGTCATGGCTGGCTTGATGGCCGGACTCGGCCTGGTCTTCGGCCTGCACACACTCGACCGCTCCATCCAGTCGGTGGAGCAGGCGGAGCGGTATCTCGGATTGCCGGTGCTGAACATCGTTCCCCGGCTCAAAATGACCGCCGGCAGCAAGGGCCTGGTGGGCGGGGAAGGCATGCGTTCTTCCGGGGCTGAGGCGTTCCGCACGCTCCGCACGGCGCTGGGCATGCTCGGACACGCCGATGCTCGGCGCACGTTCCTGTTCACCAGCGCGACGCCACAGGAGGGCAAGACCTTCACCTCGGCCAACTATGCCTGCTCGCTGGCACAGCAGGGGCTGAAGACGCTGCTTATTGACGCCGACCTGCGGCGGCCGAGTGTGCAGAAGCTTCTTCTCGGCGATGATGATGACCAAGACTTGCTGGGGGTGACGGATTACCTGGCGGGCCAGAAGACGCTCGGCGAGCTGCTGCAACTCCTGCCGGATCATCCGAATATGGCGTGGATCGCGGCGGGAACGACGGCCCCGAATCCAGCGGAATTGCTGGCGCAGGATGGGCTGAAGGGACTCCTGGCCGAGGCGTTGAAAAGCTTTGACCGGGTCGTGGTGGACACCGCCCCCGTGACGGCAGTCAGCGATACCTTGACCATTGCTCGCAATGTGCAGACGACCGTCCTGGTGGTTCGCAGCCACTTCACGCCGCGCAAGCCGGTCCTGCGCACGGTGCAACTACTCAAGCAGGCCGGAGCTAACGTGTGCGGTCTGGTCTTGAATTTGGAGCCTAAGCATTGGGGACCGGGCTACTACTACAGCGATTCCTACTACTACTATTCCGGGTACTCCTACTACGGCAAGGACGGCAAGAAAAAGAAGTCGCGGAAGCGGCATTCGTCAGCGCCCAAGCCCACGCCTGAAGCGGTGGCCTGAGCCAGCCTTGGCCAGAACTGTGGAACTGGCGCTCGCCGACGGTTTTCCTTCGCTTGGGGCCTGTGTTTCGGCGCGGCCCTGCCGACAGAGTGCCGGCGGCGCGTTGACCCGTGGGCGCAAGGTCGGCCCAGAGCGAGAAGCCAATTCCCTCGTTCACGCCGGCTTACACTTTGACCCGTACGGGTAGGTATCGCCTCCCACAATGTTACTGACATGGCTGCCTCTGGACATCTTGAGGTACCGGAACCGTCGGATGCCACCGCCGCCGAGTCTCGCTCCGACGTCCGCCGTTTTGTCCAGTTGGCGTTGGACCGGGTGTGGATCATCGCCCTGTGCGTCGTGTTCACTTGCCTGGTGGCCACAATCTATCTGCGGCGCGCTCCCCGCATTTACCAGGCCACGGCTGTCGTCCAGATCGAGTCAGCACCGCATACTGTCATTGACATCGAAGAGGTGATGGCGGACGAGTTGGCGACCGAGGCATCGGTCAACACCATGGTCCAAAAACTACGGAGCCGCCCGTTGCTGGCCTGGGTGATTGAGGTCAACCGACTGGATCAGAATCCCGCCTTCCTGGGTAGAACCGGCGGTCCCCCGCCTGACAAAGCGATCCTAGTGAGTCGGTTGGAGGGGATGGTCACTACGACGCTGCGGCGCATGACGCGCCTGGCGGACGTCACGGTGTCGAGCGCCGATCCCAAGCTGGCGGCGCAGATCGCCAATTCCATCGTGGCCGAGTTCACGGGCCAGGATTCCGTGACGCGCAGCAGCCACACCCGGAACGCCTCTGGTTTCTTGCAAGAAGAGGCCGCCCGGCTCAAGGCCAAGCTGGAGCAATCGGAAGAGGCTTTGCAGAAGTATCGCGAGGAGGCGGGGACCGTAGGGCTGCAAAGTCCGACCTATTTTTTGCCCAGCCTACAGGCCGCCAACGTGCGCCGGGGGCAGGCCCACGCCGAGGCCGTCCGGCTGGAAGCCCGCTACGCCCAGATTTGTTCGTTGACCAACCAGGTGGAGTCCCTGCTGGCGCTCCCGCAGGTTGCCACGGAACCAGCCCTGACCCAAAGCCGGCTGCGGTTCGCTGAGGCCCAGCGCGAATTCGCGGACCTCCAACTGCGCTACAAACCCAAACACCCGAAGTATCAGCAGACGGCGGCGCGCTTGGACGAGGCACGCCAGACACTGGTGCGCGAGGCGCTCCAGTTGCCCGAAAGCTACCGCCTGGCCTACGAGACCGCGCTCACGACTCTCACGAACACAGCGGCGGCGGTGAAAGAGGCCGAGGCCGAGGCCCTGCGCTTCAGCGCGCAAGCCATCCGTTTCAACATGCTGGCGCGGGAGGTCGAGTCGGACCGCGCCCTGTTTGCCTCGGTGCTGAAGCGCCTGGCGGAGACTTCGCTCACCACGGCGATTCGCTCGGAGAAAATCCGCGTGATCCAGCCGGCCATCGTGCCGCGAGCACCTTCCTCGCCCAGGGTGTACCTTATTCTCCTGGTGGCCGTCGGGACCGGCCTGATAGGCGGTCTCATGCTGGTGTTCGGCTTGCACTCGCTTGATCGCTCCATCCAGTCGGTGGAGCAGGCGGAGCAAGATCTCGGATTGCCTGTGCTGAACGTCATTCCCCGGATCAAGGAGACCGAGGAGGGCAGCCCGCTCTTGGTGGGCGCGGAAAGCACCCGGTCTTCGGGGGCAGAGGCCTTCCGCACTCTCCGCGCGGCGCTGGGCATGCTCGGACGCGCCGAGGACCGGCGCACGTTTTTGTTCACCAGCGCGACACCCCAGGAAGGCAAGACCTTCACCTCCGCCAACTACGCCGCCTCGCTGGCGCAGCAAGGGCTGAAGACGCTGCTCATTGACGCCGACCTGCGGCGACCGAGCGTGCAGACGTTTCTCACCGGTGGTGATGAGGAGCACCTAGCGGGGGTAACCGACTACCTGACGGGCCGGAAGGCACTCGACGAAATTCTGCGACTCTTGCCGGATTATCCGAATCTAACGTGGATCGCGGCAGGAACGACCGCTCCGAATCCGGCGGAACTACTGGCGCAGGATGGGCTGAGGGGGTTGCTGGCAGAGGCACTGAAACGCTTTGACCGGGTCGTGGTGGACACCGCCCCCGTAACGGCGGTCAGCGACACGTTGACCATTGCCCGCAACGTGCAGACGACAGTCTTGGTAGTTCGCAGCCACTACACTCCGCGCCAACCGATCCAGCGCACCTTGCATTTGCTCAAGCAGGCCGGGGCCAAACTGGGCGGCGTGGTCTTGAACCTGCAACCGCAGCACTGGGGGCCGGGCTACTACTACAGCGATGTGCGGTACTACCACACCGGCTATTCCCACGATAGCCAAGACCGCAGGAAGGCGAAGTCGCGGAAAAGCCGTCCGTCACCACGCCCCGGTTCGTCGGCCGTTTGAAGGCCGTCCACTTACAGGCAGCTAAAACCACCGATGGCCGCGGACGACCGCAGGTTCAACCGCTGTCGCCTAAACTCAAAAATTCTTGTGCTTTTAACGTAACGATTACTTACGTTGGGAATGCGAAAGCACTCTCGATAAAAACTGTTAAGAAACCGGCGCGCGTCGAGCGTTTGCCCGCCCGCACTTCTTCCAGCGCACCGGCGGCGGCCGGCTGGAAGGCGCGGCCAAACTGAAAGTCACTGACCGCGGCTGCGTGGAACAAGGCGTCCACCGCTGCCCCGGCGCGGGCGCGCAGCTTGGACTCCAAGTCGGTGGTGGTGGAGAACGCAACGACCTCCGCCGCGCGCCGCGCGCCAGCCCAGGTGGCTGGCTCGCCGACAAACAAGGTGACGCGCTGCCCCTGCGAGGTCAGAAACTCCACCAGCTCCATGCCCAGGCGGCCGGTGGAGAAATTCGTCAGGCGGCGCACCTGGTCGAGCGGTTCGCAGGTGGGGCCGGCGGGCACGAGACAGTTCATAGCCCATAGGCTGCGGCAAGGCGGCGCGTTGCCAAGCACTTTCTCCGGCTCGTGGGCGCAGCTTATTCGGCTGCCCAGTCGTCAGCAAAGCGCGTTGTCACTTCGCAGCATCCACGCCGAGGGATGCTGCTGGAAACCGAGACTCGGGGGAGTAATCCGCCGCCTTGGGCACGGCGAGCAGGATCAGGGCGGCCTGACCGCTCCCCTCGAGGGTGCGGCGGATCAGTTCGCGCCCGACGCCCTGGCGTTGATGCGCCGCCCGCACCGCGAGAGGCCGTTCACGGAATCATGAGCGTCTCGAAGTCCACTCCCGGTTGGTCGTAGGAGAACGTCATTTCCGCCGCCGTGAAGTGTCGGTAGGGGCGCACATGAAGGTCCGCAAAGAGCACGTTCAGGCGCTCGGCGTGAACCATGGCGTTCTCGTCAGACGGCAGGCGCGGGTCAGCATCGGCGGCGAAGAGTGTATCCTGCGAGTAATTGTCCGGGTCGGCATCGTCGGTGTCGAAAGGCCAGTTAGTGTCGCCGGAGAGGATGTATTGCGTCGGCAACGAGATCCGGCTCAGGACTACGGACGCGGTATCCTTGGCCTGCGCATAAGCCGCCAGGGAACCCATGAAATAACTGTAGGGTGATTTCCCGTGATGCTGGGACATGGAGACGCAGCGGAGGACGTTGGTGGTGCCGAAGTAGGTGAGCAGCGGGCGGGTCCACGGCTCGGGATTGGTGCTGTTCCAGGGAACGCTGCCGTGGGCCATAGGCAGGCGCTGCTCGTTGTCGTCGCCATACATTTGCATGGCCAGGCCGAGCTGACGGAGGTGGTTGACGCACTGGATGGCGCGGCCCTTCTCTTTGGCCCGGGCGAGCGTCGGCAGCAGCAGGCTCGCCAGCAGCGCGATGATGGCGATCACTACCAGCAGCTCAATCAGCGTGAAGGCCCGGACTTTCGAGGCACGGCGTAACGGCATGTCACCGGGAATTGACTGCCACCCGCGCGGCATCATTCAGGGAAAGTCGCCAGTTCCGTGCGGACCCGCTCACCGGCATGAATCTCCGCGCTTCCCTGCTGATTCGGAGACGACCAGAAACGCCGGCTCAAGCCAGCACGTTCCACTTGTGGCGATAACCGGAAGTAGCGCGGGCCGGAGTCGCCTCCGGCCCGCTGGGATTCGGCTCCAGGACTGACTTACACCCTCCCCACAAGCGTCAGCCCCGTAGCGGCGTCTCGGTAGAGCGCCGCACACTTCAGCCCAAGACAGACAGCCTGGCGTTGCGCTGTCAAAATGGTGTGTATGACCGAGAAGGCCGGCGGCGGGATCGCTCACTGCGCGATCCTGCGCCGCCGACCCTGATTACTCTATGGACTTATCCGCTGGACCCGGTAGAACCGATTCGGATTGACCAACGCCTGCGGGTCCAGGAATTCCACCACGCCCCACTGGTTCGTCACCGTGGCCAAGGGCGACCACGCGGCGAGCGGAGCCTGGAGGTTCGCGCTCCACTTGACGGTGTAGCGGTCCCCAACCGCGCCGCCTACCAGCGCCTTGAAGCCGCCTACTCTTTGAAACTCAGCCTGCCCGCCACTCTCCCCGCCGAGATAGATCAGTGGTCCCGGCTGCGGCCACACGCCGGGGAGCGGAGTTAGACCGCCGGGAGTTACATTGTCGAACTGCGCCGTCGCCATCGCCTTGTTCTTATGTGCGGTTACCGCCAAGCCTGCTTCCAGGTCCGTAGGCATATTCACCAGCGTAGTCCACCAGATGAGCGACCAGTCCACGCCGTTCGTGGAGGCGTGCCCGGCGAAGGTGTTGCCCATCCGCATCAGCCGCAGCCACGTCCAGTTAGTGCCGTGCGCCGCGTTATCCAAGCTATAGTCATTCTCCACTAAGCGCCGCCGAAGCAGGACATGGCCCACGGAATCCAGCGCCAGGAAGACATGCCGCGCGCCGCTGTTGGTGCCATCGCGCAGCATGATGCCCGCCTCGGCCCCAGCGTTTGTGGACACTAAGTCCAGCATCCGTGCCACCATCTGACCGTCGCCACTCAGCGGCTTGTGGACAAAGAAGAAAGCGTCCTCCGTGCCCTCAATGTCTTCGCCTGAACCGTTCACGGTGAATATGCCGTTGTTGACACAGTAGCTGCCTTCGCCCGTGCCACCCACGTTGTTTGTGTGCCAACTCGGATCCGGCAAGACCGCCAGCATCAGGTCGCTACTGACCAATCCGCCGGCCACGTTACTCACGGCCACGCTGTAGGCCCCCGCCTGGACGATTTGCACGTTGGCCACCGTGTAGCAAGACTGCGTCGCGCCGGAAATGGCCGCGCCGTTCCACCGCCATTGGTAACTCAAAGGCGGGGTGCCTGTTGCCGCCACGCAGAACGTCACGTTCGTTCCTTCATAGACCGGGCTGGAAGGTTGCATCGTCAGATTCGTGATGCTTGGCCGCACCAGCACGGTGAGAGTGGCCGGCGGAGAGCTGGTGGCCGCTCCGTAGAGGTTAGTGACTACGACGCTGTAGCCTCCCGCGTGGATTGGTTGGGCGGCCGTTATGGAGAGGGTAGCGTTTGTGGCGTCCTGAAGAAGCGTGTTGTTGAACCACCACTGGTAGCTCAATGGCAGACTGCTGAGTGGCGACACCTCCACTGTGAACGCCGCTGGCTGGCCGGCAATGACAGTCTGGTTCGTCGGTTGTGCCGTGATCATGGGAGTGTAGCCGTTAGCAAGTATGGTGATGTCATCCACATACCAGCCGCTGCTCACATTTCCACCGCCATACGACTCAAAGTAAAAGCCCAATAGCACTGTTTTCCCCGCGTAGGCCGAAAGCGAAATAGGCGGAGCATAGGTCCAACCGCCGCTGCTCGTGGTGTACTGCGATGATAGATTGTCCCACGTCGCGCCGTTGTTGGTGCTGATCTGGAGTTGTCCGAAGTCGTAAGAGCTGAAACTCCACCAATGCCAGAAACGCAGCCGGGGATTAAGGCTCGCCAGCGGAACTGTAAAGGCCGGACTGACCAAGCGGCTCCTCCGATCATCGGGATAGTTGCCACCCAAAATCGTCGCCGCGCAGTTTGTGCCCGTGTGGGCCGCGCCCGGTCCACTGGTTGGTTTGCCGATTTCCCAGATTGCAAAGTCGGTGGCGAACCCGCCGGCATACTGAGCCTTCCACCCGCCCCAGCCACTCTCAAAACCTTCTGGGAGGGCCAATCCCGGTTCCGGCCCCGTTTCAATACTCATGTCATCCACATACCATCCACTGCTCACGGACCCAGCATGTGACTCGAAATAAAAGCCCAGCATAACCGTCTTTCCAGCGAACGGCGTCAAGTCCAGCCAAGCCTGAGACCATTGCCCACTACTGTCATAGATATGGTTCACGTCGTCGTCCCCATACATGCCTGCCAGTGCCTGCCAACTAACCCCATTGTTGGTGCTGATCTGGACTTGCCCAAAGTCATGGTAGTTGAAATTCCACCAGTGCCAGAATCTCAACCGGGGATTAAGGTTCGCCAGCGGAACTGCAAAGGCTGGGCTGACCAAGCGGCTCCTACGGTCATCGGGATAGTTGCCAGCCAGGATAGTCCCTGCGCAGTTCGTGCCCGCGTGTGCCGCACCCGGTCCACTGGTTGGTTTGCCGATTTCCCAGATCGCAAAGTCGGTGGCGAATCCGCCGGCATACTGAGCCTTCCACCCACCCCAGCCACTCTCAAAACCCTCTGGGAGGGTCAATTCCGGTTCCGGCCCCGTTTCAATACTCATGTCGTCCACATACCAACCGCTGCTCACAGACCCGGCATGTGACTCGAAATAGAAACCCAGCATCACCGTCTTTCCGGCGTACGCTCTCAAATCCAGCCACGCCTGAGACCATTGCCCACTAGTGAAGATGTTGTTCACGTCGTCGTCCCCATAGAATCCAGACAGTGCCTGCCAACTAACCCCGTTGTTGGTGCTGATCTGGACTTGCCCAAAGTCGTAGTAGTTGAAACTCCACCAGTGCCAGAAACGCAACCGGGGATTGAGGCTTACAAGCGGAACTGTGAAGGCCGGACTGACCAACCGGCTCCTTCGGTCATCAGGATAGTTGCCACCCAAGACCGTCGCCGCGCAGTTTGTGCCCGTGTGGGCCGCGCCCGGTCCACTGGTTGGTTTGCCGATTTCCCAGATTGCAAAGTCGGTGGCAAGCCCACCCGCGTATTGAGCCTTCCACCCTCCCCAGCCTCTTTCGAACCCCTCCGGAAGGGCCAACCCCGGCTCTGGCCCGGTTACAATGGCCATGTCATCCACATACCAGCCGCTGCTCACGGACCCGGAATGGGACTCGAAATAGAAGCCCAGCATCACCGTCTTTCCGGCGTACGGTCTCAAATCCAGCCACGCCTGAGACCATTGCCCACTGCTGTCAAAGATATTGTTCACGTCGTCGTCCCCATAGAAGCCAGACAGTGCCTGCCAACTGACCCCATTGTTGGTGCTAACCTGCACTTGGCCGAAGTCGTAGTAGCCGAAACTCCACCAGTGCCACAAGCGCAACCGAGGATTGTCGCTTGCGTTAGGGATAAGAACGCCCAAGCCGTCAGGCCCGCCATAGAAAAGCCTGTCTTGGCGGCCATCCGGGTAGTTTCCGTTCAAGCCCGTCGTGGCGCAGTTCGTCCCCTGGTGGGCGCGCCAGCCCAGTGAGTTGGTGGACGGTCCGTATGTTGGCACCCCGATTTTCCAGATGCCGGTGTCGGAATACCAATTGTCTTGGACATTAGGCGATTCCCAATTCTCCTGCCAGACGATGGTGGTCTGGGCGTGGAGCGTGGCGACGATTCCCAACCAGGCCAGCGCCAGCGCCAGCGGCCAAGCGCCTTTCACGGCGACCTGGCGGAGCCTGGTTAGGTGGATGGTTGGGTTAAGCGGAGCGGCGCAAAGCTGGCTGCCGTCTTTTACATTGGTGTTATTGATCTTTTTCATGGCTTGTGGTTCCCCGCGCTAACTGCAAACCACCGCTTACCTGAAACCGCCGCCTCCAAACGAAATGAGCGTGTCCTACTCACGCTCTTTTCTAGGCACTAGCATGCCCCCAACAGAAACGCTTTCGGGCACGCCCAGTTGTGGGCGTGCCTCGAGAGCCGTCTGTTGGTCGAAAGTGCTAGTTTCAGAAAAGACAGCAGCCGAAGCCGCACGAAGATGTTTATATGATTTAGGTCATTATGTGTCTGTTGCGAACAATTCGCCTGTCCGCCCCTGCCTCCCCGCCAGGTCGGCGCGAGAGTCGAGCGGACGGAGATACTCAACCCAAACGGGGTGCCGTTGCAAGCGTGAATTCTGGCCCGCCTTCTTGCGCAGTGCATCCCCAAGTTGTCGGGGTCAAAGAACGCCCGGTGAGGGCACCGGGCCTACAGCGGCGTG
>CAINDV010000552.1 GCA_903847485.1 uncultured Verrucomicrobiota bacterium | reverse complement strand
GGCCCGAAGAAACTGCCTCCACAACGTGTATTTTCCGAAGCTGGCGAGGGTGGTAGAGACGGTCGAGGCACAGTTTGCCAAATGGTCGGAGCCCAACGCTGAACTGGCCAGCCTCTGTCGGCTATAATCCACAATCTATTATGGCGTCAAGTATAATACATTACAAGAGCTGTACAATAACGATAAAGTAGTTTCTGGCGGAATTCGGATACACGCTCTAAGTAACCATGCGCCCATGAGAAGACTTCTCCTATGCAGCCCATAAGCGGAATCGTGCGGCGGGCGGGGCTTGCGAGTCAGGACATCCTCGCCAGTCGCGCGCGGTACGGGCTGAATGTCCTCACGCCGGCTCAGCGGGATCCTTGGTGGAGGCTCTACCTCGACAAGTTCGATGATCCGGTCATTCGCATCCTCATCATCGCGGCTGTGATTGCTATCGCTGCCGGCGCGGCGGACGGCTATTTCGTCGAAGACATCGGCATCATCACCGCGGTTCTCTTGGCTACGGCGCTGGCGTTTATAAACGAGTACAAGGCCAACCAAGAGTTCGACATTCTCAACCAGGTCAACGACGAAGTCCCTGTAAAGGTTCTGCGCAATGGCACTTACACTACTATCCCCCGCAAAGATGTCGTCGTGGGCGACGTCGTCCTACTCGAGGTGGGCGAGGAGATCCCCGCCGACGGTCGCGTCCTGGAAGCGGTGCAGATGCAGGTGGACGAGTCCAAGTTCACCGGTGAGTCCTTGCCGGTCTCCAAACATACGAGCGAGCCAGTCAGTGCCGACCCTGCCGCCAAGGCCACTATGCCTACCAATGTGCTGCTCCGGGGTGCCCTGCTTGTGGATGCCACGGCCAGATGGAAGTTACCGCCGTTGGCGACAAAACCGAAATTGGCAAAACCGCGCGTGCCGCCGCCGAAGAAACGGGCGAGAAAACCCCGCTCCATCAGCAACTCGAACGCCTCAGCAAGGTGATTGGCGTGGTCGGCTTGGCGATCGCTGCGCTCACCTTTGCCGCCTTAGTTGCTCGCGGTGACTATGTTGGTGAGTTGAGTATGACCGCTGGACAGTGGGGCTTCGCCGGCCTTCTCGCCGTCTCGGTCCTGGCCGCTCTAGCCCGGGTCTGGCTACCCATTGTTTATGATGGCTTGGGTTTTATTGGTTGGTCCGGTACCCCGCCGCAATGGCTTCAAACCGAAGGCTTGGGTGCCTGGGTTAAAATTTTCGCGTTTGGCCTTGCGTCCTTCGCCTTACTCACCGGTCTGGCCTGCCTCGCCGGCCTTGTCCCTCTGTCTCCCGCCGGATGGCTCCCGGCCTTCGCCGCCAAGGAATTCCTCGGCTACTTCATGATCGCCGTCACCCTGATTGTCGTTGCGGTTCCAAAAGGTCTGGCGATGAGTGTCACGCTCAGCCTCGCCTACAGCATGCGCAAGATTACCGCCTCCAACACTCGGACTCCAGGCGGGCCAGTGGCGCACGGCGGGGCCAGTGGCCGCGTGGCTTAAGGCAAAGCACAGCCTCGAGCGGGCCCCCAAGTCGCTCTATTACTGGCTGGAAAAAGCGGGCGGCGCGCTCCGGGTTCCGCGTCCCTGTCACGTCAAACAGGACCCAGCGGCGGCCGCGGCCTTCCGCGCCGAATTAGAGCAAAACCTTGAAAAACTCCACCTGTCCAAGGATCGTCCGGTAAAGATTTGGGTGGCCGATGAAGCCCG
>CAINDV010000551.1 GCA_903847485.1 uncultured Verrucomicrobiota bacterium | reverse complement strand
CTAGCCGTCGAGCAATCTCCCTCCCCAATACCTGCCGAGCTCCACCACCAAGTCCCCGGTGCCAAGCATTCCGCTGGCCCGGATGGTTTCCTCGACCGCCACAAACACCGCGTGGAACTGATGGTAGCCTGCGATGATCTTGTGCAAGGCGCCCGTGTCCGGGTCTTCTTCGAAGACAATGAAATGGTGCCGCAGGTCGAGAAACCGCTGTTTGCCGAACACTCCCCGGATAAGCGTCTCCAGTTCCAAAGTCCCGGGTGCTGCATCTTGCTGCCCGTCAATCGTGCGCCAGACCTTGAACCACTCCTGGTTCGCGGTCACGGAGCCCATGCGCGCCTCCAAGCCATCCGATACCACCAGCGCGGCGCTGTAGTTCAACAGCGAGGGAATTTCCGCCTTGTAGGTTTGAAGCTGCGCGTAGGCGCTCCAGATGGTCGCGTTCTCGTCCGCCGCGTTCTTCAACTCGACGATGCTCAGCGGCAGACCGTTGAGGAATACCACGATGTCCGGCCGCCGGTTGTGCTGCCCCTCGATCACCGTGAACTGGTTCACGACCAACCAGTCGTTGCCCATCGGGTTCATGAAGTCCACGAGGCGCACATGATCCCCCGCTATCGAACCGTCCGGCCTTGGATATTCCACCGGCACCCCATCGCGCAGCATCCGGTGAAAGGCGCGGTTTGTCTGCGTGAGCGAAGGCGTCCCCACCCGCAGCACCTTGCGCAAGGCCTCCTCCCGCGCCTCCTCGGGAATGGCCGGGTTCAGCCGCCGGATAGCCTCGCGCAAGCGATCCACCAGCACCACCTCGCCAAACGAATCCCGCTCCGCCGCCGGTTCACCGGGCGCGAGCTGCGGCCCGTGCCCGATCGCGTAGCCCAGGTCCCCGAACCATTCGAGGGCGGCGTCTTCGACGTGGGATTCGTTCAAACTCATGGCGTGTCCCCTTTCTCCGGCAGTTGCTTGAGCATCCGATCAAAGTCCGACTCAAAGAGCCGGTCCTGCACGATGCGATATTTCTCGAACTCGCTTTCGGCGTGGGCTTGGGCGATTTCGGCGGTGACTTTGCCAGCATCCTGCAAGATTTCCCGGTCGGTCGCGGCGATGAAGCGGTTCAGGCGGGTTTCCCAGTCCTGCATGGTCATGGGAATCTGCCGCAGCGCCATGTCTTCGGCCACATCGAGGTAGGCGGAGACGAGGCGTTGCAGTTGCGCCATTTCGTTTTCCGTGAGGTAGTTTTTCGCCACGCTGACATCGAATTTCTGGATTTTCCACTTGGGTGCGTCTTTCCAGGTGGTCAGGCCCATGCGGTCTTTGCTGGCATCGGCGCGGGCGATGATGACCTCGGCCGCCGTCTGCCCGTGGATGGCCCAATGGAGCTTGTTCTGCACGGTGGCGAAGAAACGCTGGGTGGCGGCGGCGGTGACATCGTAATCGGTCGAGGTGGCGTAGATGTCGGTGATTTTCTGGTAGAACTTGCGCTCGCTCAGCCGGATTTCACGGATGCGCTGGAGCTGTTCCTCGAAGTATTTCTTGCCGAGGACGGAGCCGTCGTTTTTCAGACGCTCGTCATCCATGGCAAAGCCCTTGATGGTGAAGGACTCGATGATGCCGGTGGCCCATTTGCGAAACTGCACGGCACGCTCGGAGTTCACCTTGTAGCCGACGGCGATGATGGCGGAGAGGTTGTAGTGCTGGGTGTCGTAGGTTTTGTCGTCAGCGGCAGTTATTCGAAAATATCGAATAACTGAACCGGCCGACAATTCGCCGTCGTCGAAGACTTTCTTGAGGTGGTAGTTCACCGTGTGGGTTTCCACATCATAGAGCAGCCCCATCATCTTCTGGGTGAGCCAGACATTTTCATCGGCGTAAACGGCTTCGACGCCGCCCTGCCCGCTGGCCGCCACAAAGGTCAGATATTCCGCCGCCGAAGAACGAACCAAGGAGACTTCGGCGTTCTTTTTGGCGCGACCGCCGGGTGTTGGCTTCTTTTTGCTCATGGGTTTATCCTCCTCGCAAATCGAACTGGTAAATAACGCTTAGTAGATTCCCGAGCCTCCTCGGGAATGGCCGGGTTCAGCCGCCGAATGGCATCGCGCAAGCGCCCCACAAGCACCACCTCGCCAAACGACTCCCGCTCCGCCTCCGGTTCGCCGGGCGCCAGATGCGGCCCGTGCCCGACCGCATAGCCAAGTTCCCCGAACCACGTCAGGGCGGCGTCTTCCACGATGGCTTCGTTCAGGCTCATGCTTTGGGGAGGGACAATCGGTGACTCTGTTGAATTTGGTCCCGCCACGTTTCCGACACTTGTGCTTTCGCGGCAAAATCCGGCCAGCTTTTCACGGACGCCTGCACTTCCTCGACGATTGCTTCGGCGCGACCCCGCTTCATCAGCGCGCTCTTCGCGCAGGCGCGAAAATCCTCCATCGTAAATCCATCCCGTTTGCCGTTCAGGGTCATCTGGTGCGTGGCCGTCCAGCTTCCCGACGGATTGTAGCTGTAGGTCACGTCAAAGGCCGGCGCGAGCGACCAGCGGCCCTGCTTGTCCATCAGGAAGGCGATGTTTTTGACATGATCATCCTGATTGCGGGCCACGATGTTGAAAACCATCCTCCGGAATTGCTCCTCGACTGCCTCCATCGGCAGTTTGAGTTGTCGGATCGCCAGCAGCGCCTGCTCGTAGGCGTAGGCTCCGGCCTGGTTGAAATCAAAATGCGCCAGCCCGCAGAGCGACTGCATGTGCAGCTTCTCGCCGCCAGCGAGCCGGTCGAACCGCCGGGTCATGAAGTGCCGACGCCCGTTTTCCTCCAGCAGCCGGCTCTCGCTCATCGTCAGGCCCGCCGCTTGGGCCATCAGGTGGTACGCATACTCGATGGCTCCGTAGCCTTTCGGATCTTCCAGTTCTTTGTCCTTGTTTCCGCCCACGCCGTCGAACTTCAGCAGCCAGTAATCGAATCCCTCGCCCGCCGCGATCTGACCTGAGCGCACCTCGTTCGTATTCCGGTTCCAGGCGATCACCGCTTTGGCCCGCGCTCCGCCAGCCGAGGTGCCCACCCGCAGGATGTCCTGCAACGCCTTCTCCCGCGCAGCGCTGTGGAAGCTGCCCTGCAAATTTCCTCGATGCGTCAAGACCTCGGAGGCCAGCCGGACGAGCGCGTCGATCTCGATCTTCGTCGCTTTGCGCGGCTTGGGGCCCAACACCGGCGCAAACTCCAGCGCGCCCATGCCACGCGTGCCCGTGTAGCAAAGTCGCTCGACGGCGCTGAAGCTTTCCGGGGTCCGCCCCTGTGTCGCCAGCCAGGCATTGATCAACGCATTGCCGAACTTGTCGGGCAGCGAGTCCGCCAGCAGCCCCGGCAGGCCGTGAAAGGTGATGCGCGACAATTCCGGAAACGCATACACGCGCTCGCTCAGCGGCATCGTCAATGGTGAAAGTTCAATGCCGCTCCCGGCAAACTCGGGATCGTATTGAAAGGCGGCATAATCGCGGCCTTCCTCCATCGAAACGGCGCCGATGGTACGCCCCCAAAGCTGGACCTTGGCGATCATGCCGGCTCACCCCACGTCCATTTTTTCGGTGCGGCTGCGGCGGCTTTCTGGCCTGAAGCCCGCTTCCGTTTCCGGCCTTGCAGCTTCAATTGCGCGATGGGACTCGGCATCGCCTCGGGGACGAGCGAGTCGAATCGCTCCACCAAGCCCAGCGCCCGGCACACCCTCACAAAGCCAGACAACTGCGTCGCCACTTCGCCCGACTCCAGCCGTTCCACCGTGCGCTTGGCGACGCCGGCCTGCGCCGCCAGAGCGGCCTGAGTCAGGTTGCGCTCCAACCTGGCCCCTGTCAGACGCTCGCCCAGTTCCCGAAGAATGCCTTCATCGGTGATTGTCGATTCGATCTTCATAACTCGCCCAATATGGCGAGATGATTCGCTTAATCAATATTATTCGTCACAAGTGGCGAGTTGTTGGAATTCGCCTCTTTCGGCGAACAAAGTGGCCTTTGCCGTGATTCTCGCCTCTTGTGGCGACTCGTGAGTCTCCCACGAAGCGTTGACAGACGCGACCTCGGCGCGCAGTCCGGCTGCCACGCCCAGGCAGACGCCTCTGTAGGAATAGCCTCGTTCAGCCGCCGGATGGCCTCGCTCAACCGCCCCACCAGCCCCACCTCGCCAAACGAATCCCGCTCCGCCGCCGGTGCACCGGGCGCGAGATGCGGCCCATGCCCGACCGCATAGCCCAGCTCCCCGAACCATTCGAGCGCGGCGTCTTCGACGATGGATTCGTTGAGGCTCATGCACGGTTAGTTGGCGGGGACCAGAGCCAGAAAATCGGTGGAGAATCGTTCGGCCTCAGAGCATTTCTCTCTCACGCTTGGCCAGGCATCCTGAATCCCTTTTTCGTTGGCCCTGTATTCGTCGATGAACTTCTTCGCGCCCTTCATCAGGCCATGCTTGCGAAGCTGCACTTCAAGGCCCCAACGGCACTCGATGTTTGATTTCTTGGCCTGTCCATTCCCGGGGAACAGGCCAACCAGCACCCACGTCTCGATGTTCTTCGACGGCGTGCAAAGCACCGCATGAGGCGGCACAGTTGTCTCATCCAGCCACCCGAGCATCACCGCTCGCAGGGCATCCGTCGTGGCGCTCGGCGGCGGGCAATCCTGTTCGCAGGGCAAATCATCATTGGGTGCGTCCTTGATGCCGTAGTCCTTGTATTTCATCCGCGCCACATCGGCGTCCACTTGGATGACCACCATGTCGTTCAGTGCAAAGATGGGATTATCTCGCGCAGGCCCCTCAGCTTGTTCGAGCACCTGCCGACACCATTTGTAAACGCCACCCCAGCCGCCTTCCGTCTGAGGCCGCAGGTTTTCATCCAGTTCCGGCCAAATATTGGTCGCCTCGAAGTCTCGGCCATCCAGCAGCGCACGCACAGCGGCCCGCAGGACAACATAGTCTGTTGGGCCTTCCATCACGAAGGCCACCCGCACCGGTTTAGACATTGGGCACCCCTCCAAGATGGCCCATGACCCAAAGACGCGAGAGCGTCCACCCCTTCTCGGCCATCGCGAGGAGCTTGTCGTTTACTTCAACCCGGCGAACAACCGAGCGGCCCGCGTCCGTCCGCGCGACCGTGAACAACCTCACCCGGTCGTCTCGCAGCGGCAGACCATCGAGCACTTGCGGGTTGTGTGTCGTCACGAGGATTTGGCGCGCTTCGGGGCTGTCCAGAATCCAGCCGCACAACATCTTGAAGAGCGACTTCGCGAGCCGGGGATTCAAGCCGTGGTCCGCGTTATCCAAGGCAAAGAGATGCGGGCTCGCTTTGTGTGCGGCGAGCACGGCGAGGAAGAGAATGTAAAGCGCGCCCTCGCTGGCGTCGTAACCGGACAGCACATTCCGCCCCTCGCGCATGTAGCGATCCACAAAACGAATGACGCGTGGGGATGCGCCTGCCGCCGGAGAGAGCGGCATGTTGCGTATTCCGGCCGCTGTCGGACACTGATTCCGATTTCTGTCGGACAGCGTTCCAATTTCAGTCGGACACCGTTCCGATTCATATCGGACAGTGTTCCGGGCTGAGGTCGGACAGTTTTTGGGCCACATTGGAATCGTGT
>CAINDV010000550.1 GCA_903847485.1 uncultured Verrucomicrobiota bacterium | reverse complement strand
CAACAAGATCCAAGGGCTGATCAAGAAAGCCTATGGCTATCGGAACAAGGCTCGCTTCAAAGCCGACCTCTTCTTTCACTTGGGTGGGTTAGACCTTTATCCGCGCCAATGAAATCTCCCCAGATGATTCCTGAAGAGGCGGTAAGTATAAGGCGTGCCGCCTCCCGCGGCCACGGTGAACGCAGCGGGTGTGGCAGCAAACACTGCCAAGGATGCAGGTTCGGCGGTGATTTGCGGGGCTTTCGGCCCGCTAACCGCGAGTTTGTAGAGGCTCGTAATTTGTCCGTCGGAAAGGCCGCGTTGGAAGACAGCGGTTTCGTCCAAGTCTCCGTTCCACCTCCAGGAACCGCCGCCGCCTTGGGAGCCGATGGTGATGAGATCGGTGTTGGTTGCCAGTAACCCAGTGGCGGACTGCGAGTTGTCAAGCACCCCATCCACATACAGATATGTGCTGGTGCCATAATATACAGCGGCAACCTGATGGGAGATGCAATCGGCGACGGAGATATTGCCTACAAGGCCGTTGTTCGAGAGTCCAGAAGTGATTAACTCCAAATTTGAGCCGTGCCGTTGAGGTGAAAGCACCATAGCGATCCGCCCTGGGCCATGATGCTTTGGTAGGGCGAGGCCGTACCAGAGCGAATCCAGGCAACAATCGAAAACGCGCTGAGGTTGAGGGACAAGCTGCTGGGCAACCGGACTTCGGAAGAACTCCCGTTGAATGTGTAAGCCAGGTTGTTGCTGTCCATGCCGGCAAAGCCGCCGGGTTGCGGGCCGGGGTTGCCATAGGTTATTGATACATTTGTGCCATTGGCGCTGCCGACATAATCAAAAGCCGTTGTTGCGTTAGTTTCGTTGAATTCCCAAAAGAAACCGGTGCCAGCCGCAAGGATCTCAGCAGCGTAGGCGCTGCCAGATGGAATCACCTTCAGCGTAGCCGCTGTGCTGTTGGTGACGCCGTAGGCGGTGGTCACTTGGACACTGTAACTGCCTTCATCTCTGGTTGTGACACTGGGGACGGGCGGCCTGGTTCGCAGCGGACGGAGTGATCGCCTCGGCTTTCAGATCCCGAGGCATACGCTCGTGTGACCCGTTGTCCTGGGGCGCAGCCGGCCGGGTCAGCTCCACCGCAAGGCCCTGCTCGATCTACCAAAGGCGCAGGCTGGCTAAGCGGCCCAGCCCGAGGGAAGCAAAGGGGGTTCCGTTATCCACGCGGATCAGCCGTGCGTTGACGGATGATAAAAGACATACCAGCGGCCCTTAAATTCGACGAGCGAGCCATGATTGTTCCAGTTGCCAGGGTCGCAGTAATTGTTGTCAATGATGACGCCCCGGTAAGTGAATGGGACCATCGGCGAAGCGCCGGTGGAATAACCGATGCAGGTCGGTCGTCCGCCGCGGCCTATGTGCGCATAAACAAAACAATGAAGCTGGTTGCGCTTGACCATATAGCCGCCTTCATGGAAAAAGTGCCCTTTTCCGTAACGACATCGTCCCGGATGGTGGCGGTATCGATCTCCGTCATATTGGCTTTCAGTTTGGCCATCTTAGCCGAGAATTGGCCACAGATGTAATAGGCATGGTCGTCATCATCGATGAAAACGCAAGGGTCGATGCCTTCGAGGCCGTGCAAGTCGATGCGCTTGGAATTCATGAATGGGCCGATGGGCGAAGGGCTGGTGGCCACGCCTTCGGAAATGCTTCCCGGCATGCAGTGGTACAGGTAATAAACACCGTCCCGATACTGGCAATCGGGAGCGAACAGCGGGGTGTCGCTGTACGCCACCTGGTCGCCGGGCCCTTTCGAGGCGAAGGCGTTGATCGTCAGGATCCACGTCTTCAGGTCGGCCGAAGCCAGCACATCGTGGCGCAGGAACAAAAGTAGTTGGGACTCTCATCGCGGGAGCCATAGACGTAAAGTTTGCCGTCCTTCCAAGCATGCGCCGACGGGTCGGCAATATACACCCCGGGCGGGACAATGGGGTTCTGGCCGGGCGCATTGGCAATGCGCGGCCAGGAGGGCGAGCGCCCCGCAGATTCTTTGCATAGCACAGTATGATTTCATATTCGATAACTGATGACAATGATTATCATCGATTCCAGCGACCGCTTTTTGCCAGCTTTCTTCTTGTCCGGCCCGCCCGGTTCGGCACCGTCGTCGTTCGGCTTGTTACACCCCAGAGCACCGATAGGCAAGGAAGAGAATCCATGAGAGATAGCGATGTTATCTTCCTTTAGTGCTTCCGGTAAACATCGAACTCATAAATTGACCAATGGTACATAGCATTGGCGCCAGTCTGAGTGATTCGGATATGTCGCGCGGTCTGCGACGGAAATGTGATGGTGGTGATGCCCAATTGTCCGGAGCCGTTTGCTATCGGGTTGCTCCAGTTGGTTCCATCGTTGGATACGACTACGGAATATTTGTCCGGGGAGTCCCAAAGTGCCCAAGTGTTGTCCAAAACGATCTTGTCGAAGGTCATTTGCTGCTTCATGTCCACTTGAAACCATTGCCCCGGATACTGGTTCTTCGTCATGTCGCGCCAGCCGGTCCAATGATCACCGTCAATGGCATTGGTGGCGGAAACATCGACCGGAATCTTGGCACCGCTAAAGGGAAACGTGCCGTCCGGCACAGACGCGGATGCGCTCCATGATTGCTTGTCGAGCATAAGGTCATTCGCCGCCGCCGGCCGGAGCGGCTTGGGGGAACCGATGGACACGGCACCGCCACCGACAAATCTCCACGTGCCGGGGGCGGCCTTGAATTTCACATAGTCGGCATCCTCGCCACCCGAGTTAATGCCGGCTACCGAACCGCGGTAGTTGCCGTCCCAGAGCAGGGTGTTGTTTACCTTGATGCTTTCGAGCTTGGAAACGAGCCTTTGGGAATGCCCACGATGGCGGTGGTGCCGGTCGGCGAAGTCAGGTTCAGTGCATACTCCGCTGCGGTCTTCTTCAGGTCCACCGCCACGTTGCCTTGTATGGAGGGAACCACCACCTTGATCGCGGTCAAGAACGCTTCCTTCGGCATCACTTGGTAAGTGCGCCAACCCGGTTCCACCGGTTCCACCCCGGCGATGGTTTGCGACAGGAGCAGCGCCGGAGGATTCCACCCGTGATTCAGCGAAGAAGCGTCATCGTAGGCATCGATATGCGAGGCCCACCACCGGTCATAATGCTCCCAGAGGGTGGTAAAGCTGCACGAAATCATCGTCTTGTACCGTTCGTACATCCGCAGCATGGCATATTCTTGCTTGCCCATGGTGCAGAGGGCTTCGAACACCCAGCGGTCGAAGAAACAGCTCGCGTAGGTTTGCTTGGTTAAGACATTTTCGTAGATCGCCTCCCACTTGGAGCGGTCGGCCAAACCGGCATTCACCGCCATTGCGTTGGCCCGGTCGTCGGGCGTGGTGACTTGTGAGGACATGTAGTAACTGCCTTTCCAGTATTGACTGTCGAAGGTGCTCTTGATCCTTTCGAGCTTCTGGTCAATAAGTGCTACATCGGTGTCGCGTCCGGTGGCGAGCGCCATTTTCTTCAGCGTGCCGAGGCAGTTGTAGTAAAAGCACGTCTCGATGACGGCGGCATCCTTGACTTCCTTCCCCCAGTCGAACCACGTCTGCTTGTTGCCGAATTGATAGGTCTCGAAGAGGAACGTCTTGGTCGGCTCATAGACCGCCCGGATCGATTCCAGATCGCCAGTCTGCAAATAGTAAAACCACAATCCATAGTCACCAAGGAATTCAAGGTGCTGGCCCGGATAGAACTTGGGTTCCAGCTTCCGGAGCACCAGTTCTTTGGCCAATAGATGCGCGCTGGAGTCGAACACATAGAAGCACTGGTTCAGTTCCGGCGTGCCATCGCCCCAAAACCCGACGCGTTCGCGGTCCGGGCAGTCGTAGAAATGGTCCCTCATGCAGATATAGGCGGTGCGGGCGGCCTTGTGCCAGAGGATGTTGTAGTCATTGTCGTTGCACTCGAACGAACCGGCAAACTCTGTGTCGAATCCTGTTTCCCGGTATTTCACGGCCTTCACCGTGACACCCGCCGGGATGGTGTAGATGGCGCCTTCCCCACTCACCTAATTCTTTGCCTCGTATTGCTGGGTGCCGGAACGGGTCGTGCAGGTCTCGGTCTTGGTCAGGTAGAGCACTAGGGGATTGCTGGAGTTGAAACTGATCACTTGGCCAGCCTCAGCCTCCACTTCGATCCACAGTTGGAAATGGCAGTTGTACGGCATCGTGCAGACGAGCTTCCAAGGCTCGCTCTCGGAATGAGGCAAATCCTTGGAGACTCGGACATACTCTTTCAGGCCAACGTCCTTGATCGCCGCCATTCCCTGCGTTGGGAAAAGGGCAGTCGTTGCGAGTATAAATGCCGATGCGAGGGGCTTTATCACAAAGTTGGGTTGCGGGAAGTTAACAGGGTGTTACCCGGGTGTATCCAGACGTTTAGTCGGTCGTCGTCAATTTCGGGCCCCGTCGACTTGATTTGAGCGGGGAAGGGAAAAATCGCAACCATCCATCGGGCCCGCAGTGGCAATCGGTGAGAGCACAGGTTGGAAACGCGTCTTCAACCGTTCCACCGCGGCGTCGTAGTCCCACTGCCTGTTTATCACTGGCACCAGGATGCGCTGCACCTCGGCCAGCAGGTCGGCATCAAATGGTTCTTCGTGCCAGGCCACGTTGCGGCGGACCGACTCAGCACGCGAGGAACTGAACAACGTTGTGGGAAAGTCCGGGTTCTGGCTGGAGAACTGAAGCGCGAGCTTGCTGATGGGCGTGCCGCGCGACTCGCAGAACCTGGCGGCTGTGTGGAACAAGCGCCGCTCTTCCTCCGTGGCCGGATGCCAGTCCGGCGCTTCGCGTCCGCTCAGGAGCCCGCTGCCAAAGGGCTAGCCGTTGATGAGGCCGATGCCTTTCTGCTTCGCCAGAGGCAAGAGTTCGAGTGCGCGGGTGTCGTTCAGGGTGTAGTGGTTGTGGACGAGTCCCGCATCGGCTGGCAGGGTGCTGAAGATGCGCTGCCACAGATCCATCGGGTAGATGCCGAAACT
>CAINDV010000549.1 GCA_903847485.1 uncultured Verrucomicrobiota bacterium | reverse complement strand
GTGCGACCTTGCCGAACGGCTCGGCAGGAGCCTCGCCCTACCGCTGGGCGACTTTTCAAACATGCTCTTACTCAATTCCCTCACCCAGCAAACCATGAAGTTCACACACACACTCCTTGTCGCCGTAGTGATCGGCTACACCACCATCAGTTCTGGCCAACAGTGCCGGGCCGCGCCGAACATCCTTGTCTTGTTCGCGGCCGACCTTGGTTGGGCGGCTTGAGTTTGCACCACGGCGGGCCGCGCACCCCGCAATTGGGCTGGCTGGCCAAGGACGGCGTGGAGTTACAGCGGTTCTATGTTTATCCGGTGTGCCGTCCAACGCGCGCGGCGTGTATCACCGGTCAGATGCCACGCCGCTTCGGGATCGTCTATCCGTTCGGCCCGCGGGAGCCGGGATTGCCCGCCGGCCTCGCCAAGCTGACTGCTACCCGCTGGCCGCTGAGAGCCATCCGCGAGGAACTGAGAGCTTGATTCTCACGCCCTGCCGAAGGCTATGGCAAGAAGGCCGATCTCTCAGCCGTAACAATTCAGTAGCAACCACGAAATACACGATATGAAGCTGAAGCAAAGCGGTAAGCTGAACCCAGATCTCCTTCTTCCCATCCCAGTCACCGTCTAGTGTCCAGCCCTCCATTTCTTGACAACACCTCAGCGCCTTTCATTTCGTGTGCTTCGTGTGTTTCGTGGTTCCACCTTCTGCATAGTTATGGTTCAGGCGAATGAGGTAAGAGGTCCGGCACGTCCGCCGGAGAGATGAAATCCGGCGCTTCCAGCGGATGGCACCGGGCACGGCGGTGACTGATGATCGCTGTGATTTTCGGCGAGCTTACTGTATGGTAGCAAGGATGGCAGACTGTACAACATCACAAGATTGTTCCCGGATGTTCCCGGCGACACAATGGACGGCGGTCCTGGCGGCGGGCGGCACATCTTCGCCTGAATCGGCGGCGGCAATGGAGCGCCTTTGCTCGGCGTATTGGTTTCCCCTCTACGCTTTCGTCCGCCGAAGCGGATATTCACCGCCGGACGCCCAAGACTTGACGCAAGAGTTCTTCGCCCGGCTGCTCCGCCTGAATTCGCTCGCTGTGGTCGCGCCGCACAAAGGCAAGTTCCGCACCTTCCTGCTCGCTTCCCTGAAACATCTCCTGTCGGACGCCCGCGACAAGGCCCGTGCCGCCAAACGCGGCCACGGTCAGATAGTGCTTTCACTGGATGACCATGACGCCGAGCAACGTTACTTGCTCGAACCCGCCACCGACGCTTCGCCGGAAGTGCTGTTTGACCGGCGCTGGTTGCTGGCGTTGCTCGAACAGGCGCTCACCCGGTTAGGCAACGAGTACGCCGACGCCGGCAAGGTCGCGCAATTCGAGGGACTCAAGGAGTTCCTGCAAAGCCCGACCGAGGACGGAGACTACGACCGCGTGGCCACTGCGCTAGGCCTGAACCCCGGGGCCGTGGCGGTGGCGGTGCATCGCTTGCGGCAGCGCTATCGTGACTTGGTGCGGGCGGAGATCGCCCAGACCGTCAGCGGCCCGGAGGAAATGGAGGAAGAGCTCCGGCACTTGTTCGGGCGATAGGTGCGGAAGATGGTTGGTAATCTTCGACCGGACTTTCCTCTTACTACTGTGGACAGCCAGGTAACCTGCCCGTGAACACGAAACCGTAACGATCGGATGACCGCCAAACGCAAGTGTCCGAAGTGCGGCGCGGAGCAAACCTCCAGCGCCATGCAGGGCCTCTGTCCGGACTGTGTCATCAAGGTCACTCTCGGCCCGCTTTCCGAGGATGCGCCAGCGCCGCACTCCGCGTCACGCCTCCGCTACTTCGGTGACTACGAGTTACTCGAAGAGATCGCCCACGGTGGCATGGGCGTCGTCTGGCGTGCCCGGCAGATCAGCCTCAACCGCCTCGTGGCCGTGAAGATGATTCGCGCCGGATTGCTCGCCGGGGATACGGAGGTGCGACGGTTTCACGCCGAAGCCGAGGCCAGCGCCAGTCTCGATCATCCGAACATTGTGCCGCTCTACGAGGTCGGCGAGCACGCTGGGCAACAGTATTTCAGCATGAAGCTGATAACTGGCCTCAGCCTGGCGGCGGGGATGCAGGCCGGCTGTTGGTCCAAGGCGCACTGCCCCGATCACCGGTCGGGCATGGCGTTCATTCCGGGCCGGCTGCGCTGTTGCGCCAGCGCCGCGCGCCTGTTGGCCAAAGTGTCTCGCGCCGTTCACCACGCCCATCAGCGCGGCATCCTGCACCGCGACCTCAAGCCGGGGAACATTCTCGTGGATGCGCAAGGCGAGCCGCATGTGACTGACTTCGGTCTGGCGAAGGTGCTGACGGAGGACACTCAACTCTCAACTCGCAATCCCCAACTAACTCTCAGCGGCGCGGTGCTCGGCACGCCCAGTTACATGGCACCGGAACAGGCCGCCGGCAAAACTCACACGCTCACGACAGCGGCAGACATCTATAGCCTCGGCGCCATCCTCTACGAAATGCTCGCGGGCCAGCCGCCGTTCAAGGCGGCCACCCCGTTGGAAACCCTGCGCCTGGTCACCGAACAGGAGCCGGCGCGGCCCAAGAGTCTCAATGCCTTCGTTGATCCCGACCTTGAAACCATCTGTCTCAAGTGTCTGGAGAAAGACCCGCAGCACCGCTATGGCTCCGCGCAGGCTCTGGCGGAAGACCTCGAACGCTGGTTGCGCTACGAACCTATCCTTGCGCGGCGCAGCACCGCCTTGGAGCGGGTGATGAAATGGACCCAGCGCCATCCCGCGCGCGCGGCGACTGTGGCGGTATTTCACCTCGTGCTCCTAATCGGCGCGGGCGGCGTCTTATGGGAATGGCGCGAGGCGAACCACCAGCGCGGCCTTGCCGAAGCAGCGCTGCAGCAGTCCCAGAACTCCCTCTGGCGGGCGAACTTCGATCGCGCCCACGCCCTGCGCACCAGCGGCCAGATGGGCCAGCGCGTCGAGGCACTCAAAGCCATCCACGCGGCAGCGGCGATTCGCCCCACGGCGGAGTTGGGGAACGAAGCCATCGCCGCGATGGCTCTCACCGACTTGGAAGATGTGGGTGTGTGGCTGCCGTCGCCGACAAACCTGGTTTCCTTCACCACTGCCGGCAGCGGCGAGTGGGTGGCGTTCAGCCTCCCCGGCGGCGTCATTGAAGTGCGCCGGTTTCCGGACGGAAAACTCGAGGCGTCTTTCAACAGCGGGCAGCAACGGCCTAATCTCCGGCTTGATGACGCGGGCGGACGGCTGTTGACGGGCGATTACGACGGCAGCCGGGTTTGGGATTTGCGCACGACGAATTTGCTGTGCGAGGTGCGCACGCCGGATCTGCTTGAGGGATACCGGACTTACCGGATGTTCGGCGGGATTGATGCTGCCCTCAGCGCGGATGGTCGCTGGCTGGCGTATCCCGATTCGACTTCCTCCGTCGCTTGGCGTGCGATTGGAACTGACCGGAGCCTCGGCCGCCTCAGTTTCGAGTCGTCCTCCGGCAGCCTGGCTTTCTCCAGTTCGGGGGCGATGCTGGCCGTTTGCACGGAGAAAGGAACGGAAGTCTGGCGACTGCCTGACCAAACCCATTTGGCTACCTTGAAGGCCGGTGGCTATCCACTGGTCTGGCATCCAACCGATCCGATCCTGGCGATGGGTTACGGCACTGAGGTCGGCGTGTGCGGCCTGGCGACCAACGAGAGTCAGCGGCTCACCGGGCATCACATGGACGGAGTCTTCCCCTTTTGGCATCCGGACGGGAATCTGCTGGCCAGCGTTTCTTGGGATCATGTGCTGCGGTTGTGGGACTCGTTTGGGGGCGTGCAACTTCTGGAGACGACTTACGGCCAGCCTTCCGGCTTCAGCACCGATGGCCAGTGGTTGATGGTGGATAACGAGCGTGGCATCGGCCGGCTCAAGGTGCATCTGCCGGAGGAGTGCCGCCTCTTTCACGCTCCGCTGGGCACCGGCCAGAATTTCGGCGTTGTGTTCAGCCCGGATGACCGCTTCGTGGCGGGGTTGGCTGGAGATGAGTTGTGGATTTGGGAAGTCGCTTCGGGCCGGCGGGTCGCCCACCAGCCGATGCCAGGGCAAAGCTGGCTGGAGTTTACGTCCCAGCGCAGCCTCGTCGCCACCGGCGCGGAAGGCGTTCTGCTCTGGACGAACACTGCCGCAGGCGATGACTGGGCACTGGCGCTTCAGACCGTCATGGTGCCGCCGGGCGATGGCAGAATAGGATGGTGGTCTAGCTTCGATTCGGCCCGCACACAACTGGCCGTCAAACGCGGTGCCACGGGCGAGGTGTACGATTTTCCCTCGGGCCGGCTGCGCCTCAAGCTGGCCGGCCAGCGGCTGTTTGCGGGCGCTCTGTTCACCCCGGATGGGCGCTGGCTGGCCTCCAACTACTGGGACAACAACGGTCGGCGCAGTTCGGAGTTTTGGATCTGGTCCGCCGAGGATGGTCAGCCCGTCCGGAAGATCCCCAACGGAAACGGTGGCCCCGTGTTCAGCCCCGATGGTCGCTGGCTGCTCCTCGCTTCCGAGAAGGACTACGCTCAATACGCGATCCGGGGCCATCCCACGAACTGGGCTGTGGTCCGCCACTTTACCAGGCAAAGCAGCGGCTTCAATGGCGGTGGGGCGGCGTTTTCCGCCGACAGCAAGCTGCTCGCCCTGCACGCCGATCAGCGCATCTTCCGGTTGCTCGAAGCCGACACCGGACGCGAACTCGCCCGACTGACGCCTCTGCCCGACGCTTTTCGCACCGGCAGTCCTTCCTTCAGCCACAACGGTCGCTGGTTTGTATCCGGCTCCGCAATCGGCCTCCACGTCTGGGACCTCCAACTCATCCTCCAGCGCCTGCGCGAAATGGGGCTGGATTGGAAGTAGCTGGCGGGCTGGCTTCAAAACATGACGCCGTAGCGGTGTCTCCGTCGAGCACCGCACTCTTCAGGCACGAAAGTAAGGATGGCGGCGCTCGCCTTAACTGAACGGCAGTGCTGCCACGCCCCCCCCCCCAGGTTCCCTCGCCGGAAGGTTTCGGTTTCTACCACCTGGAGATGAGGCAAAGATTATTTCACAAATCCTGTAATCCTCCCCGCCGGATTCCTCTTAACAGCATTGAAACGGAAAATTGTCATGAAACTTAGCACGAAAGAAAATTCGATGAAAATAAGCAACCTCTTCGCCCTCGGCGCTTTGCTGCTGGGTATTCAGTGGGCCGGCGCTCAAGGCACCGACTTCACCTACCAAGGCCGCCTGCTCGTCAACGGCAGCCCGGCCAGCGGCTCCAATGATTTCCAATTCCGCATCTACACCGATCCTTCCGTCGGAGGCGTTGTTGGGCCCGTTCTCACGAAGACCAACGTCCTCGTCACCGATGGCTTGGTAAACCTGGAACTGGACTTCGGGGCCGGTGTGTTCACGGGCGGCGAACGTTGGCTGCAAATCAGCTATCGGTCCACGCCGCCAAGCATTCTCCCGTCCCCCGTGCCGCCGCCCTACACCAACATGCTGCCACGCGTCCACGTGACGCCAACGCCCTACGCGATCCTTGCCGCCAGCGCCGCCGCCGTCGCCTCCAACGGAGTAACCACGCTATCGCTTCAGGACAGCTCCGTTACCGCCGGCAAGATCGCCTCCGGCAACGTGGTCAAGTGGCTCAACGGCGTGACGGACTACGTGAATCTGGTCCCCGGATCGAATGTGACGGTGACGACAACGGCCACGAACATTGTCATCAGTGCCACGGGCGGCGGGGGGAACACGAGCAACGCCTGGCTGCTGGCAGGTAACACAGGCACCACGCCGGGCGTGAACTTCCTTGGCACCACGGACAATCAGCCGCTGGAATTGAAGGCCGGCGGCCAGCGTGCGCTGCGTCTGGAGCCGAATGGCGCCAACAACGCCCCCAATCTCGTTGGCGGCTCCAGCGCCAACGCGGTGGACTCCGGTGCGGTGGGCGCGACCATCGGCGGCGGCGGCGCGGTCAGCTACGTCGGCCAGGCCTATTCCAACCGCGTGTCCGCCGCCTTCGGCGTCATCGGCGGTGGCGGCCGGAACACCATCCAGCCGAACGCCTCCTCCTCCACCATTGCCGGCGGCCTCATCAACACGATCCAGTCTTCGGCAACTTCGGGTTCCATCGGCGGTGGCTATGCCAATACTCTCCAAACCAATGCCGTCTATGCTACCATCGCCGGGGGCATCAGTAATACTGTGCAGACCGGTTCCCGGTCGGCGGCGGTGGGCGGCGGTGAGTCGAACACCGTGGCTGGCGTTTACAACACGATCGCTGGCGGACGGTTGAACAGCGCCTTGGGCACCGGCAATACTGTCAGTGGCGGGTCGAACAACGTGGCGAATGGATCCTATACCACGATCTCCGGCGGTGAGCACAACACCGTCTCCGGCGACTATGGCACGGTGGTCGGAGGCGTCGGCAATATCGCTGGTTACTCGGGAACGGTCGTCGGTGGGCGGCTCAACACGGCCATGGGCAACAGCGCGGTGGCCATGGGCAATCTCGCCGCCGCGAATCATACCGGCAGTTTCGTTTACTCGGATAACATCGGCACTCCCTTCGCATCCACCGCTGTTAATCAGTTCTCCATTCGTGCCGGCGGTGGCGTTCGGCTTGACGACAACACCAGCATGAGCTTCGGCGCCACCACCCGGCAGATGCTCAATCTGTATCATACGGATTTCGGTGTGGGCGTTCAGGACTACACCTTCTATTTGCGCACCGGCCCGGGCGACGGCTTTGCCTGGTACGCGGGTGGCGTCCATTCCACCTATCAGAATGATCCCGGCGCGGGCGGCTCAACACTCATGACTCTCGACCCCGCCTCCAACCTCCGCATCTACGGCACTCTTACTGTGGACGCCAACAGCGACGGCGACGGTTCCGTTGGGACAGGCATTCGGTTTGGCGAAGGCAGCGGAGAAACTATTGTCTCCCGTCGCACTTCTGGCACCAACCAATACGGCCTCGATTTCTTCGCGAATAACCTCCCGCGGCTATCCATCCAGAACGGCGGCAACGTCGGCATCGGCACGCAAAGCCCGGGCGCCAAGCTCGACGTGGCCGGCACGGTTCGCGCGACCGCATTTGTCGGCGACGGCTCGGGCCTAGTAAATCTTCCGGGTAGCATTTTCTCGCCCTCCGGCACACCGCAAGTCGGAGCGGTGGTGACGGCGAGTGACGTCGCCGGCCACGCCCGGTGGTCACCCGAATTGAAGGCCCTCAGCGCCGACCGCTATGCAGGTGTATTCCCGAACCGTAGCTGGTTCGGCAGCGCGAATCTCATTGCCGGCAGTTCATACAACGCCGTCAACAACGGGGTTATCGGCGCGACCGTCTTGGGTGGAGGTTCGGCCGCCGGGAACCCTGACTTAGCTTTCGGGCCGCTCACGATCCGTTCCAACTACGCCGGAGCCGACTTCGCCACGGTGCTCGGCGGCCAGGCCAACGCGGCTACTGGCTACTCCGCAAGTGCCATCGGCGGGCGGTCGAACGTGGCCGCCGGCCAGTATAGCATGGCGGTGGGCCAGCGAGCCAAGGCGTTGCACGACGGCAGCTTCGTTTGGGCCGACTCGCAGAGCGCCGACTACGCCTCCACCGCGTACGATCAGTTTTCCATCCGTGCGGCGGGCGGCATTCGTTTCGATGGCGACTTGTGGATGCAAGACCATGACATCTTTCTGCGCGGCAACGGCGACCAAAATCACAGTCTGACATATCGCGGCACGGTAGCGGGGATGCACGTTGATGGCCCGTACCTCCAGGGTTACGACGGCGGTGCCCTGGGCGGGAGTTCCCCTGAAACGGTGTCGCTTCTATGGGACTGGCAGGGCAATGTGTGGGTAAGCAACAATCTCTCGACCGCCACCCTCAACGTCCGTGGGAGCATCATGAGCGTCAAAGGCGCTGGTAACGAGCAAGCCTACCTGGGCGGCGATGGTGTTGGTAACGATGTGCAGATCGGGAGCGAGAACTCGAGCGTAACGGCGGTCACGCTCTGGAACCGCGGCTACGGAGGCCGCATGAGCCTGGAAGTCTCTTCCATTACCATCGCAGGTGGCGCTGACTTGGCGGAGCCGTTCCAGATGTCCGCCGCCGACATTCCCAAGGGCGCGCTCGTGGTGATTGACGAAGACCACCCCGGCCAGTTGAAGCTGGCGGAGGAGCCTTATGACCGTCGCGTGGCGGGCATTATCAGCGGTGCCAACGACATCAAGCCCGGAATTACACTCCACCAGGAAGGCAAACTGGAGGGCGGGCAAAACGTGGCCCTAACCGGTCGTGTCTATGCGCTGGCCGACACCTCAAACGGCCCGATCAAGCCGGGCGACCTGCTCACCAGTTCCGGCACGCCCGGCCACGTCATGAAGGTGACCGATCACGCCAAGGCCCAGGGTGCGATCGTGGGCAAAGCCATGGGCGCGCTCCCGCAGGGCAAGGGGTTGGTCTTGGTCCTGGTTTCGCTCCAATAGCCTTCGACCTCCGCACTGATATGAAGCACGAGCTTTCCCGCTTCCTACGCCGGAATGTGGTCTGCTGGCTAGTCCTGGCCGGGGTTGCACTGGTGCCAAGCCAGTCCTTTGCCCACCTTCAGTGGCGTGTCTCAGTCAAGATCATCCTCGATGCCAGCGGGCAGCGGCCCACCGCCACGAACCAATACAACTTCAGCACCCCGGCGCGCATCCGCGAGGAGTTCACGGCCTACAACCAACTGCTCGACCGCGCCGGCTGGGGCTATCAAATTGACCTCACCGAAGTGGTCGAACTGAGCGGCGTGAGCCAGTGGTTCAGCGTCGGCGCGCGCAGTGGCAGCAACCGCACAGACTTGGAGGTTCAAGCCAAGCTGCACCCCGTGCAATACGCCTACCGCGCCAACGCCATCAACGTCTATGTCAACAACGATTCCTCGGGAGTTGCGGGGCCGGACCTTCCGCTGCTGGGCGATGTGATCCTGGCCGGCGCGCGCGGCTATTGGACGCTCCTGCTGCATGAGATCGGTCACGAGCTTGGCCTCTGTCACACGCACGGCTGCTTGTGCAATGACAATTGCTTCAATGTGAGCGACAACATCGTTGACACCATCACGGATTCCGACCAGTGGATATCCATGAATGCGGTGGCCCAGGGTAATTTCAGCTTGCCTTACGCCTCGCTCAGCGCCGCTCAGAGAAGGTTGGTGGATGACTTGTGGCAGAACATCATGTCGTACCACGAGCACGATCAAACCAATCTGGTTACGCGTTTCACGCATGACCAATGGGAACTCATGGTGGACGTGTCGAATGTAGAGAAACGCAACGTAACCAGTGGTTCCACTGTGTTTGTGGACAAGGCCGCAACCGGCATGTCCCCTTGCGAGTTGATCAACAATCTGGCCAGCCTTGTCGATGGCCTGCCTGGGCCGGTCGCCTGGTATCAAGACGAACTCAACAGCCATCTGCCTGGACCGGAGTACTACCTTCGAAGAACCTGTCGAACCTTCACCATCGACCCGCCGACTCCGCCGCGCCCGCCCTTGGTGCCTGCGGACTGGCCCTGGCCGCCGCCGCTGAACCTGGGAAAGCCGCCGGGTTACCCTGGAGACTGGCCGTGGCCCCTTATCAATCCCGAGCCTTTCACCGTTTGCCTTGGTGGGGCCTACAAGACCGTGCAGGCGGCAATTGACTGTGCAGCCAACCCTGGCGACCGCCTCCAAATCAAGGCCGGCCACTACAACGAGCGGTTGACGATCACCAAGCAACTGACGCTTGCCACCGATCGTGGCTCGGTGGTCATCGGCGCTCCCTAGGTCCGTGCCCGCGAATCGACTCGAAACTGCGATCTTCTCCGAAAGTCATGAAATCCAACTTAGACACGCACAGCGGCCGGCCGCTGGCAACCACCCGCTGGGCGCGGCCAGTCTTCGCCCAAAGCGGCGGATCCTTCATCTCAGGTTGGTCCACCATGAATAGCTGCCGCCGGTGGCTCGGAAAGCAGATCCCCGTTTACTCTCGCGGGCACTGCTGTTATGCCGGGCACCGTGCTCAACACGCCAGTTGCCTGGAAGGTGGTCAACAGTCCGACATCATCATCCATCTCGACCTGTAGAACTCTTACCCACAGCAAGACCTATGAAATCCACTTTCGCAAAACACGCCTGGTTCCTCATCATGACAGGTTTCCTTGCCCACGCCGCCTTGGGCCAAACCAACGGCGGCTATGACTTGCACTGGTCCACCATCGCCGGCGGCGGCGGCACGAGCAGCAACGGCGGCTACTCTTTCAGTGCCACCGTCGGCCAGCCAGTCGCAGCCACCAGCGCCGGGGACAGCGCGTTGCTTGCCGGCGGCTTTTGGGGCGTTGTGCAAACGCCTAGCGCACCGCCACTCTCTATCGCCCGCTCGAATGCCACGGTGATCGTCTCGTGGCCCTTGCCCGCCGGCGGCTGGGTGCTGGTAGCCACGACGGACTTTGCCCTTGCGCCGCAAACGACAGTTTGGTCGCCGGTGTTACCTCCCTACCAGACGAACGGCACCACCATCAGCGTCACCGAGCCATTGCCCGCGGGCCGGAAGTTCTACCGGTTGCGGAAACCGTAACCTCGCCCTGCGCTTGCCGGTATGCCTCGCCTGCGCCCATGGTCTTGGCCTGGGCCATCCCAATCTCGGGCAAGCACCTTTTCAAGAAATCCTGTAGTCCTCCCCGCCGGATTCCTCTTAAGAACGGAGCTTCCAGCCGATTTTAGCCCTTAAACCTTCATCACACCTCGATTTGGCGCGGGGATCCTTGTCCTCGGACTTTTGCCTGGATGTAGGCATGTAATGGGTCTTGAAGTGTCATAGAAAGCTCTTGATAGATGACAGGATTGGCTATATGCTGTAGGCATGTTCATTGCCGAAGTCGTCTCCAAAGGCAAGCAGGGCAAAGCCTACACCTCCATCCTGCTGCGCGAATCCTTCCGCGTCGGCGCCGCCGTCAAATCCAAAACCCTCGCCGTCCTGACCCACCTCCCAGCCCCTGTTCTGGCGGCCGTCCGCCAGGCCGTAGCTCAACCCGCCGACTCACTCCCCAAACTCGCCGCCGCTTCCGACGGCGCACTACGCCTGCGGCAAGCCGAGAGCTTCGGTGCCCTCTGGACGGTCGATCAACTGGCCCAGCAACTGGGCATC